>NZ_LEKF01000009.1:0-205008 GCF_001029595.1 Pseudomonas sp. ARP3 | reverse complement strand
CTCCACAAGCACCCACACGAATTGCTTGATTCAGTTGTTAAAGAGCGGTTGGTTAAGATCTTTCGTCTCAACCGAGGCGCGCATTCTACAGCAGCCTCATTTGCTGTCAAGTGATTATTTTCAGAAGTTTTCGAAGATTTCTTCAACAACTTCAACCACTTGCGCCTCCGATCTCTCGTTAGCGGGAGGCGAATTCTACAGCGTTACACGCTGCTGTCAACACCTCTTTTTCTCCGCTTTCGATCGAGAAGATCGAAACGTTAACAGAGCCAAACAACACTGCTCTACCAACTCCTTCTGGGCTTCGATGAACTGAAGCGATCCGCGGTCGAATCTTGCGCAACCCTTTGTTTACCAAGGAGTTTTACGTTTCGACTGCGCCGGAAGTGGGGCGAATTATAGACTTCTGGAATCTGCCGTCAAGCGTTAATTACACCTTTTCCGCAGAAGATGGTTTTTTCGCCATAAGTCGGGGGATACGGCGCATTAATGGGGGTACCCGCAACGCCAAAAGCAGCGCCCCTATAAAGGCGTAGACTGCCCACTCCTTCAGATCTGCCCTCACGATCCACAACATATGCAATAAACCAAGACCAAGAATCACATACACAAAGCGATGCAGCTTCTTCCAACGAGTACCCAGCCGACGCTGGCTATAGCGATTCGAAGTCACGGCCAAGGCTAACAAGCCCAGGAACCCCAATGCTCCGACGATAATGTAAGGTCGCTTGCGCAACTCCACTCCCAGTTGTGACCAGTCCAATCCTAAGACAAAGACACAATAAGCAGCCAAATGCAGCACCACATAAGCAAAGCACCACAACCCCAACTGCCGACGCACCGCTATCCACCCCGACCACCCAGTGAGCTTCTGCATCGGCGTCATTGCCAGAGTGATCAGCAACAGGACCAACGTGCCCAACCCCAAGCGATCAACCAACACCTTGCCCGGATCAGGCCCCAGCGCAAAACTCCATGCTTGATACAACCACCACAACGGCCATATCGCTACGGCGATAAAAACGCCGACACGCCAGATAGGATGACGCATCAATAGTTCTTCCGCAGGTCAAGGCCCGTATAAAGAGAAGCCACCTCTTCCGAGTATCCATTGAACATCTGCGTTTCACGCACGTTAGGACTGAAAAGGCCACTTGGCAGCCGACGCTCCCGCGCCTGAGTCCAACGAGGGTGATCGACAGTGGGGTTCACATTTGCATAAAACCCATACTCATCCGCAGCGATGCTTTGCCATGTGGTTTTCGGTTGCTCACTGACCAGGCTGATACGCACAATCGACTTCACACTCTTAAAGCCATACTTCCACGGCACAACCAAACGTAACGGCGCGCCATTCTGGTTAGGCAGCTCCCGCCCATACATGCCCACGGCAAGAATCGCCAAAGGGTTCATCGCCTCATCCAAGCGCAAGCCTTCCACATAAGGCCAATCGATCAGAGCGAAGCTAGAACGCTGACCCGGCATGCTTTTTGGGTCCTGCAAAGTCTCGAAACGGATGTACTTGGCCTTGGACGTCGGTTCGACCTGCTTAAGCAAAGCGGCAATCGGAAACCCTATCCATGGAATAACCATCGACCACGCCTCGACGCAGCGTAAACGGTAGATTCGTTCTTCCAATTGATAAGGTTTCATGAAGTCTTCAAGGGCATAACGCCCAGGTTTCGCCACCTCACCATCGATCACAACACTCCAGGGCTCAGTCTTGAGCGAACCGGCATTTTTTGCCGGATCGCCCTTGTCGGTACCGAACTCATAGAAGTTGTTGTAGTGGGTTGCGTCCTTGAATGGAGTAACTGCCTCATCTTTGACCGTTACCGCTTGCCACTTTGTAGCAGGCAGCTTTTCGGTAAACCACCCAGGCGCCCTACCCGGTTCGACGTCGGCATAACGCGCAGCATCCTCCGCACTCGCCCAACGTGGAAGACTGGTGGCGGCAATGCCGGCAAGTGCGCCACCGAGCAGGCTGCGACGAGAGAGGTAAAATGATTCAGGCGTGACGTCCGACTCATGGGAATCGGACGCTTTAGGCAATTTGATTAACATGGCAACTCCGCAGCATTGGAGGACTGATGCACCAATAGACTGTGGAGTATGGGGGAAATTACATTAAGGCAACGTTTTGTCCCGACGCAGACGCAGCAAATACTGAATCGGGCCCGACGCGGCATAAACCAGGAATGCCAGCAGCAGAATCCGCGGCGGATCGCTGAACACCACGGCGAACACCAGCACCACGACAAGAATCGCCACGAAAGGCACACGCCCCTTGAGGTCCAGCTCCTTGAAGCTGTTGTATTTGATGTTGCTGACCATCAACATCCCGGCAGCCGCCACCATCAAGGCCACCAGGAACGACATTTTCGACCCCTGGATACCGTAATCACTGAACGCCCAGACAATACCCGCCACCACTCCCGCAGCAGCCGGACTGGCCAAGCCGATAAAGTAACGCTTGTCCGCGGTACCCACTTGGGTATTAAAGCGCGCCAGACGCAACGCGGCACCCGCGACATAGATAAAGGCAACCATCCAGCCAACCTTGCCCATATCACCCAGCGCCCAAGCAAACGCCAGTAATGCAGGGGCGACGCCGAATGCCACCATGTCCGACAGCGAGTCGTATTCGGCACCAAATGCACTTTGCGTATTGGTCATCCGCGCTACACGACCATCCAGACCATCAAGCACCATGGCCACAAAAATCGCGATAGCAGCAAAACCGAAATATTTGCTGGCACTCGCCGCGTCGCCCGCCGCCAGTGCACTTTGGGCGCTCATGGAGTTGATGATCGAGTAGAAGCCGGCGAACAGGTTCGCGGTGGTAAACAAGTTAGGCAGAAGATAGATGCCACGATGCCGGACCTTGCGGCCTTCCGCGTCATGCCCTTCTTCAACATGCTCATCAATCGGCAGCATGCTTTCGGCGTCGGAAGCCTGGTTTGGCTCTTCGGGACGTTCGCTCATGGACTTTACCTTGCAACAGTTTGAAAAATTCGACAAAGACTTGCGGCGAGTGTTCGCCAGCAAACGATGCAGCTTTATACCAGAACCGGCCAGCCAAACGAAAAAACGCGGCCTAGGCCGCGTTTTTCTTTGATGCGTACGACTTAGTTTTTGGCTTTGTCGACGATCTTGTTGGCACCGATCCACGGCATCATGGAGCGCAGTTGCTCGCCGATGACTTCGATACCGTGAGCAGCGTTGTTACGACGCTTAGCGGTCATCGAAGGGTAGCCGGTAGCGCCTTCGCTGATGAACATTTTGGCGTACTCGCCGTCCTGAATGCGTTTCAGGGCGTTGCGCATGGCCTGACGGGACTCGGCGTTGATTACTTCCGGACCAGTCACATACTCGCCGTACTCGGCGTTGTTGGAGATCGAGTAGTTCATGTTGGCGATCCCGCCCTCGTACATGAGGTCAACGATCAGCTTCAGTTCGTGCAGGCATTCGAAGTAGGCCATTTCCGGCGCATAGCCAGCTTCAACCAGGGTTTCGAAACCAGCTTTTACCAGTTCAACGGTACCGCCGCACAGAACGGCTTGTTCGCCGAACAGGTCGGTTTCAGTTTCGTCTTTAAAGGTGGTTTCGATGATGCCGGTACGACCGCCACCCACGCCAGCAGCGTAGGACAGCGCAACGTTCTTGGCGTTGCCCGATGCGTCTTGGTAGATCGCGATCAGGTCAGGAATACCGCCGCCTTTGACGAACTCGGAGCGTACGGTGTGGCCCGGCGCTTTCGGCGCGATCATGATCACGTCCAGGTCGGCGCGTGGCACAACCTGGTTGTAGTGAATTGCGAAGCCGTGGGAGAAGGCCAGGGTGGCGCCTTTTTTGATGTTCGGCTCGATTTCGTTCTTGTACAGCGAGGACTGGAACTCGTCCGGGGTCAGGATCATGACCAGGTCGGCAGCAGCAACCGCGGAAGCAACGTCAGTCACTTTCAGGCCATGAGCTTCAGCCTTGGCTACGGTGGCCGAGCCTTTGCGCAAACCAACAGTCACGTCAACGCCAGAGTCTTTCAGGTTGCAGGCTTGCGCGTGACCTTGGGAGCCGTAGCCGATGATGGCGACTTTCTTGCCCTGGATGATCGACAGGTCACAATCTTTATCGTAATAAACTTTCATGAGGTTCCTCTATATATCCAGGCCTTAAGGCCATTCGCTAATTTGGGTTAGATGCTGAGTACTTTGTCGCCACGGGCAATCCCGGTGACACCACTGCGTACGGTTTCCAGAATCGAGGCTGTCCCGATCGACTGGATGAAGCTGTCCAGTTTGTCGCTGGTACCAGTCAGTTGAACGGTATAAACGCTGGCGCTCACATCGACGATCTGCCCGCGATAGATGTCGGTAGTCCGCTTGATCTCAGCACGTTGGGCGCCCGTGGCCTTGACTTTAACCAGCATCAGCTCGCGCTCGATGTGAGCGCTTTCCGACAGGTCGACCAGCTTGACCACTTCGATCAGCTTGTTGAGGTTCTTGGTGATCTGCTCGATCACCTCATCGTGGCCTACGGTTGTCAATGTCAGACGCGACAGAGTCGGGTCTTCGGTCGGCGCCACTGTCAGGCTTTCGATGTTGTAGTTGCGTTGCGAAAACAGGCCGACAACACGAGACAGAGCGCCGGGTTCGTTCTCAAGAAGCAGGGAGATGATATGCCGCATGATTACGTACGCTCCGTCTTGTTCAGCCACATGTCGCGCATAGAGCCGTCTTTGATCTGCATCGGGTAGACGTGCTCGCTGGTATCCACCTGAATATCGATGAACACCAGACGATCCTTCATGGCGAACGCCTCTTCCATCTTCGGCTTCAGATCTTTCGGATCAGTGATGCGAATGCCAACGTGGCCATACGCTTCTACCAATTTGATGAAATCTGGCAGCGACTCCATATAGGAATGGGAGTGACGGCTGTTGTAACTCATGTCCTGCCATTGACGCACCATGCCCAGCACGCCGTTGTTCAAGCAGACGATCTTGACCGGCAAACCGTACTGCAGGCACGTCGACAGTTCCTGGATGTTCATCTGGATGCTGCCTTCACCGGTGACGCACGCAACATCGGCGTCCGGGAAACTCAGCTTCACCCCCATGGCGGCGGGAAAACCAAAGCCCATGGTGCCCAGGCCGCCGGAGTTGATCCAGCGGTTCGGCTTGTCGAACTTGTAGTACTGCGCGGCGAACATCTGGTGCTGGCCCACGTCGGAGGTCACAAAGGCGTCGCCCTTGGTCACTTCGCACAGGGTTTCGATCACGGTTTGTGGCTTGATGATGCTGCCGTCACCCTTGTCGTAAGGGAACAGGCCGCGATCACCGCGCCACTCATCGATCTGCTTCCACCAACTGGCCACCGACTCCTTGTTAGGCGTCTCGCCGATATCCTTAAGCGCGGCGACCATTTCGGTCAGCACGCTCTCTACAGGACCCACGATCGGCACGTCGGCCTTGATGGTCTTGGAGATGGACGCCGGATCGATGTCGATATGGATGATCTTGGCATTTGGGCAAAACTTGCTCGCGCCGTTGATAACCCGATCATCGAAACGTGCGCCAACCGCCAGAATGACATCCGCGTGGTGCATGGTGAGGTTAGCGGTGTAGCTGCCGTGCATACCGAGCATGCCGACGAACTGACGGTCCGTACCCGGAAACGCACCGAGCCCCATCAGTGTGTTGGTCACCGGCAAGTTGAGCAGCTTGGCCAGTTCGGTCAGCGGTGCGGAACCGCCGCCCAGGATCACACCACCGCCCGAATACAACACTGGACGCTTGGCCGCCAGCAACATCTCTGCGGCCTTGCGGATTTGCCCTGAGTGCCCACGGACCGCCGGGCTGTAGGAACGCAGCTTGGCTTTCTTGGGGAAGACGTATTCGAATTTTTCCGCCGGGTTGGTCATGTCTTTCGGAACATCGACAACGACAGGGCCCGGACGACCGGACTGTGCGAGGTAGAAGGCCTTTTTCATGACTTCCGGGATTTCCGACGGATGCTTGATCATGAAGCTGTGTTTCACGATCGGCCGGGAAATACCGATCATGTCGGTTTCCTGGAACGCATCGGTTCCCACCATGGTGCTGGGCACCTGGCCGGAAATGATCACCATCGGGATGGAGTCCATATAGGCCGTCGCAATGCCGGTAATAGCATTGGTTGCGCCTGGGCCGGAAGTTACCAGCACTACACCGGCTTTACCGGTGGCGCGGGCATAACCGTCAGCCATATGGGTCGCGGCTTGTTCGTGGCGAACCAGGATGTGGGTAACAGCCGGTTCCTTGAACAGCGCGTCGTAAACATGCAGAAGAGCACCACCTGGGTACCCGTAGATATAGTCGACGCCTTCGTCACGCAAAAAGCGGACGAGCATCTCACCACCAGATAAAAGCTCCACGTTGTTCACCTCTAAAACGCCAGAATACCGTCCGTTAAAAACCGACGGGTCTTAATAGGTTTACTTCTCAACAGAGCATGAGCGACGGTGGTCGCCGACTACGTCAGCACTGACTGAGCAAGTATTGGGATCGTCCCAAGTGTTGCGGGCTTTTCCCACCCAGCGCGAGGTAACGCGTTGCGGGTGTAACAGGTCGGCGCGGATGTGCGCCTCATGATCTGCTGAGCGGGCCTGCTTCTGGCAGTCCCGATACAGCGGACTTTGGATTCTTCTGTTTCAGGCCCTTCAAGTCAAGCAATAATTGCGCTTTTTTCCAACTAAGCGCATGAGAACGTAGAAGAAAGGGCCGTGAGGAGGGATAAAACTCGCCTGAATGTCGTCAAGCGGTAGAAATATGCGCAAGACTGCCGAAAAAGCCGGCAGTCAGGCAATTAACGAGCGTCGACGATCAATTGATCGAACTTTTTCAGCGCGTTGCGCAATCCGAGGCTTTCCTGAGGCCGGTCTACATAGACCATCTCGGCCATTTCTAGAATCCCCGACGCGCGTGGCAAAGGCAGATCCTGTTCAAGGATGTGCTTCATGCGCGCCAGGAAGATCCATTGCAGCCACTGGTGGAAATCCAGCGTATCCACCGAAAACGGCTCAACACTGCTGAGTGCTTCAGAGCTGGGGGGAACCTCTTCCCACCAGCCTTGCACGCGCAGCTCTCGCTCAATCAGCAATAACTGTTCGGCAATCGCAGGAAAACGCCCATCCATCAGAGGTTGACCTTGGCTTTCTGGCGGGCCTGGGCGGCGCCGGCGGCATCGCCCTGCGCGGCGCGCGCGTCGCCGATCAATGCCCACAGGCTGGCTTGCAGGTCTGGGCGACCATTGGCCAGGCTCAAACCCCGACGCGCGAATTGTTCGGCCTGCGGCGCGTCGCCCTGAGCCATGCGCACCTGCGCCAGGCGATACAGAACCTGAGGTTCTCGGGGTGCGACACGTTGCGCGCGTTCAAGGCTTGAGGAAGCGCCGTTCAAGTCGCCACCCGCCTGTTGCTGCTGAGCAGTGGTCAACAAAGCCAGCACCGGCCCGTCCAGTTGCTCGTCAGCCGACAAGCCGCCTGCATTGGAAGACGACGGAATGCCGCTCGGCGAGGACGGCATGTTATAGGTGCCTTGATTGACCGGCGCCGTCTGAATCGGCGTGGCGTCGATCGGGCCGGAAGTGCTTGGCCCTGGTGTCCACGGCTCGGCACTGATCGGCGCCGAAGTCGCGGCACCGCCGCCGGGCACCATCACCACCACGCCCGAGTCCTGCGGCACCGCTTGAGCTGCGGCCTGGACGGGACGCTTGGTCACGGTTTGGCGGAAGCCGCCATTGGCCGAGATCCGGTCGCTATTGGAAACGGCCGTGCTCGAGTCCACCACTGGAATGGAACCGCGTTGCACGCTGGAGCAACCGCCGAGCAAAGCCAGCGCTGTAATAGCTGGAAACCACCACTTGTTCACTTGAAACCCTCTTTGCTTAGTTCATCCAGCCCTTGACCCAGTCCATCACCGATTCTGCGTCAGCAGGGGCACCGCCACCGCACGCAGCACCGGGTGGTGGTTCGCTGCCGCGAATATACGGCATCTGCACCGCGCCCGGGCAGTTGGCATCAGAGCCCTGACCGGTGTGCGGATCGATCCAGGCCTGCACGATGTTATCCGGCTGCGGCATGTTCAACGGGAGCGGGTCAGCCTTGCGCATAAAACTGGTCCAGACCTGCAACGCGCCTGTCGCACCGGTGAACGGTGTCTTGCCATTATCGTCGCGCCCCAGCCATACAACGGCCAATACATCCTGACCAAAACCGGCGAACCAACTGTCCCGCGAATCGTTACTGGTGCCGGTCTTGCCCGCCAGCGTCAGATTGGACGGCAGCACCTTATAGACCGAACTGCCAGTACCTTCGCGCATTACGCGCTGCATGGCGTTCTGGATCAGGTAGATGGAACCCGCGTCGAAACGCTGCTGAATCTGGAAAGGATAGCGCTTGAGCGGCTCCCCTTCGGCGGTCAATACACTGCGGATGCCCCGCATCGGCGTATTGAAGCCACCGTTGGCCAGGGTCTGATACATCGTTGCCACTTCCATCGGCGTCATCGCGCCAGCGCCCAGCAGAATGGATGGAAACGCTGGGAATTCACGAGTAATGCCCAGTCGCGCCAATGTCTTGAGCACATTCGGCACCCCCACTTCCAGACCGAGGCGAGAGGTGGAAATGTTGTAGGAATGCGCCAAGCCCTGGTACAGGAATACCGTGCCATGGGAGCGGCGATCAAAGTTCTGCGGGGTCCACACCTGACCATCCCCGCCCTTGACCGACAGCGGATCGTCCGAGAGCCAACTGGTGAGCGTGTATTTGCTCGGCTTTTCCAGTGCGGTCAGGTACACCGCCGGTTTAACCAGCGAGCCGATCGGGCGCACAGCATCCAAGGCGCGGTTGAACCCGGCAAAGCTGGCCTGACGACTGCCGATCATGGCCTGCACTTCACCCGTTTCAGGGTTAGTCACCACCATTGCTGCTTCCACTTCGTCGGAACCTTTGCGCCCGGTCAGACGCTTGAAGGTGTCGTTGACCGACGCTTCAGCCTTCATCTGCAGGATCGGGTCAAAACTGGTGAAGATTCGCAGCCCCTCCTCGGTCAAGTCTTCGTCGCGATAGTCTTCACGCAACTGGCGTTTGACCAGATCGACAAAGCCTGGGAATGAGCTGTCCGCCAACTTGCCGCGGGAGGTCACGCCCAATGGCATTTTCTTGGCCGCGGCAACCTGCTCGGCGGTAGCAACGCCCTGCTGCTCCAGCACGTCCAGCACCAGGTTGCGGCGCTCCAGCGCACGCTCCGGATTACGACGCGGATTGTAATAGGAAGGTCCTTTGACCATGCCGACGAGCAGCGCTACCTGGTGCAGCTTCAATTCGGACAGCAGCTGGCCGAAGAAGAACTGACTGGCCAAGCCGAAACCGTGCACTGCGCGCTGACCATCCTGGCCGACGAACACCTCATTAAGGTATGCCTCAAGGATTTCCTGCTTGCTGTAGTGCAGCTCAAGCAGCATAGCCATCATGGCTTCGGTGAGCTTGCGGGTCAGGCTGCGCTCGTTGGTCAGGTAGAAGTTCTTAACCAATTGTTGCGTCAGCGTACTGCCGCCCTGGGTCATTTTGCCGCCGGAGGTGTTCACCCAGATCGCGCGGGCAATCGACTTGGGCGAGACGCCCCAGTGGCTGTAGAAATCGCGATCCTCTACTGCAACCAAGGTTTCCAGCAGGTAAGGCGGCACCTGATCCAGCTTGATCAGGATGCGATCTTCAAGGTTTTTAGGGTAAATACCGCCGATCATCAGCGGTTCCAAACGAACCACAGGCAGTTTGGAACCATTGAGCGACGACAGTTCGGCCACATAATCGCCGGAGAAGCGCACGCGTACCGGCTGAGGCTTTTCCAGGCCTTCATAGAATTGGAAGCCACGAGTGTTCAAGTCAACCGTATTACCGCTGACGGCGGCGGCACCCGGGCCATTGCTGACCGGCTCACGGCGATAACCGAGCGCGTCGAGCTCGGTGAGGAAGTCATCCTTGGTCAGCTTCTGGCCAGTGAACAGCTCCAGCGGGCGGGCGTAGACCTTGGCCGGGATAGTCCAACGTTTACCAGAGAACTTCTCTTGGACCACAGCGTCGAGGTACACCGCAAAGCCGGCGAGCACTACAAGACCGACAAGGCCGAGCTTGAGCGCCCAGCCCAACCAGGGGCGCAGGCTGCGGGAAGGTGTTTTTTTACGGGAGCGGGGAGATCGGGTTCGAGTCATGGCGGCGGATTATACGCACTTTATCGATGATCAACATGAGCCGGACAGCGGTTTGCACGACCGCCTACAGCGGCCATAATGCCCGACATGATTTCCCCAAGACTCTGAAGGATCGCCCGTGAGCCAGTACCTGATCGCAGCCCTGCAAGACCCGGCGTTGTACCCCCATCCGGTAGAAGCGTTCCAAGTCATCGAAACCCATATCTCCTGGGTCATTTTGACCGGCCCCTTTGCTTATAAATTGAAGAAACCGATGAACTTCGGCTTTCTGGACTTCACCGCCCTGGAAGATCGCGGGCATTTCTGCAATGAGGAACTGCGCCTCAACCAACGCCTGACCCAGGATTTGTACCTGGAAGTACTGCCGATCACCGGCACCGCCGAATCGCCACAACTGGGCGGTGACGGCCCTGTGATCGAATACGCGCTGAAGATGCGTCAGTTTCCCCAAAGCCAACTGCTCAGCACCTTGCAGGCCAATGGCGAACTGACCGCTGCGCACATCGATGAAATGGCCCGGCAGATCGCGCACTTTCACCTCAGCGCCCCTCATGTACCGCAAGCTCACCCCGCCGGGACCCCGGACGAGGTGATGGCGCCGGTGCGACAGAACTTCGAGCAGATCCGCCCGTTCCTCAGCGACAAGGCCGACCTGGCTCAACTCGACGCCTTGCAAGCCTGGGCCGAAAGCAGCTTCGAACGCCTCAAGCCGCTAATCGCGCAGCGCAAGCTCGATGGGTTCACCCGCGAGTGCCACGGTGACATCCACCTGGGCAACGCAACCCTGATCGATGGGCAAGTGGTGATCTTCGACTGCATTGAGTTCAACGAACCGTTTCGCTTCACCGACGTTTACGCCGACACCGGTTTCCTGGCCATGGACCTGGAAGACCGCGGCCTCAAGTCCCTGGCTCGCCGCTTCATCAGTCAGTATCTGGAACTGACCGGCGACTACCAGGGCCTTGAGTTGCTGAATTTCTACAAAGCCTACCGTGCCCTGGTCCGCGCCAAAGTCGCGCTGTTCAGCATGCCGAGCGAAGCCAGCCCGGTGCAACGGGCCACCACCCTGCGCCAATATCGCAACTACGCCAATCTGGCGGAAAGCTACAGCACCATTCCATCGCGCTTTCTGGCGATCACCCACGGCGTCTCGGCCGTCGGCAAAAGCCACGTCGCCATGCGCCTGGTAGAAGCCTTGGGTGCTGTGCGTCTGCGCTCGGATGTAGAACGCAAACGCCTGTTCGGTGAACAGCAGGTGGAAAACACACCTCAGGCCGGCATCTATGCCGCCGACGCCAGCATCAAGACCTACGCACGCCTGAATGAAATCGCCAACATCGTGCTGCGCGCCGGTTTCCCGGTGGTGCTGGACGCGACGTTCCTCAAACGTGAACAACGCGATGCTGCCGCCAAGGTCGCCGAAGCCACTGGTGCGCCGTTTCTGATTCTGGATTGCAATGCGCCACAAGCGGTCATCGCCAGTTGGTTGGCGCAACGCCAGGCGGAACAAAACGACCCGTCCGACGCGACCTTGGCAGTTATCGAGGAACAGCAGGCTCATCGCGATCCCCTCACGCCGGAAGAGTTATTGCAGAGCAAGCGGGTGGAAACCAATCAAAGCGGAACCCTGGATGCACTGGTCGCGCAAATTCGTCAGCGTCTGCCAGGCTTGTAAGAAAAATTTATTGGTCGCGTCGTCTACTTAAACGCGCGACCGCACAATAGTGGCACTATAATGGCGTCATAAGTCCAACAGGAGTCGTTTTCATGAGTAAGCCTAAGCTTCTTGATACACCGCTCTACGCGCTCCTGCACAAAGACGATATTCGCGGCTTCAACCAAGAGCGCCCTACCGAAGGTGTCATCGATATGCGCGGAGGCGATTTCCGCGGTTTGGACCTGCGCGACCTGAACGCCACCGGCGTGGACTTCACCGACGGGTATTTCCGCTCTGCCGACCTGCGCGGTCTGGATTTGCGCGGCTGTTCGCTGGAAGGCGCCAGCCTTGCCCATGCGCAGATTTCCGGCACCTACTTCCCGCCTGAACTGACCGCCGATGAGATCCTGATGTCGGTCAACTTCGGCACTCGCCTGCGTTACCGCACCAAGTGAACCTCAAGGTCCAGGCCCCGGTTATGCGCCAGCGTAACCTGGGCCTTGGGACTGCGCGCGTCAAAGTTACAGCGTCAGGCTTATAAGCTTTTGAGCCGTATCAGAGCAAAGAACTGCACTTTTCCTACTGAACGCTACACTCCTTTTCAGGCCTGTCTGGTCACGATACCCACCGCACCGTTCGGCCGTCGCAAGGAGGCTTGATGAACGATGAGCTGCAACACCTGAAAAACCTCGGCAAGACCTCAGCGCAGTGGCTGCATGCAGTGGGCATCCACAGTGCATCCGACCTGCGCCGCCTGGGGGCGGTCGATGCCTATCGAGCAGTAAGGACTCGCGGATTTCGGGCATCGAAAGTGTTGCTGTATGCGATCGAAGGGGCTTTGCTGGATGTGCACTGGAACGATATTCCTGCCGAACGCAAGGAAGCCTTGAATCGCCAGCTGGAGGCCGTGTCGTCTCGCCCTAAGAGTTGAGCCTGGCTAGATCTCGCCACTCGGCATTTCGAACGAGCGTTTGAGAAAACCTCAGGTAGCCGCACAAACAACGGTTGACTCTCAAATGAGAATCGTTATGATTATCACAGCTGGTCGCGAGATCAGCCGATAACTGAAAGGCCCTTGGTTCGGACTCTCAGATTATCTCCTCATCAGGCTAATCACGGTTATTTGACCCGGCTTTTGCCGGGTCTTTTTTTGCCTGATAGAAATCCTATTCAGCGCGCGATGACCAATGGATGCCCACGCTCCGGATGCGGCTGCACCAACACTTCAAGGCCGAATACTGCCTTGACGATCTCAGGCTGCAGCACCTGGGTCGGCGTGCCCAAGGCGTAGGGACGTCCCTGCTCCAGGAGCAGCATCCTGTCGCAGTAACGCGCCGCCAGGTTCAGGTCATGCAGGATCACCAGCACCGCCGCTCCGCGGTCAGCAAAGGCACGTATTGCCTGCAGGATGGTGTGTTGGTGCAAGGGGTCGAGCATCGATGTGGGCTCATCCAGCAGCAATGTCTGCCCCGCTTCACCCGGCCACAATTGCGCCAATACCCGTGCCAGGTGCACGCGCTGGCGCTCACCGCCCGATAAGGCCAGATAGTTGCGACCGCTCAGGTGCCCGACATCCGCCGCCTGCAACGCCGCAGCGATGATCTGCTCGTCACGGGTTTTGCCGGTCTGATGGGGCAGGCGCCCCATACCCACCACCTCTTCGACACGGAAAGCAAAATCCAGGGTGGAGGTTTGCGGCAACACTGCCAGGCGCTGAGCACGCTGTGCCCCGCTCCATGCGCTCAAAGCCTGCTGATCCAGCCAGACATTGCCCTGATCTTCTTGCAACTCACCGCTCAAGGTACTCAACAGTGTGCTTTTGCCGGCGCCATTGGGCCCCAGCACGCCGAGCACCTCACCTGGCAGCAGATCGAGGGTTATGTCCGCCAATACGATTTTGCTATCACGCCGGACCTGCACCCCTTCCACCCGCAACATCAGGCGCGTCCTCGTAATAACAAGTACAGAAAAAACGGCGCGCCGATAAATGCAGTCACAATGCCGATCGGTAATTCGGCAGGCGCCAGGGCAAGCCGTGCGATCAGGTCGGCACACAGCAACAAACTCGCGCCCGCCAACACCGACGCAGGCAATAGCACGCGATGATCAGGCCCAGCGAGCAATCGCACCAAGTGCGGCACCACCAAGCCGACAAATCCGATCATCCCCGCCGCAGCCACCGCCGCCCCTACACCCAGGGCGGTGCAAAACACCAGTTCACGTTTAAGCCCTTCGACATCAACGCCCAGGTGGCTCGCTTCAGACTCGCCAAGCAGCAACGCATTCAACGCCTTCGCCCGCCGCGGCAACCACAGCGCCACCCCCGCAGTTACCAGCAACAACGGCCATAGCCTTGAATAGCTGGCACCGTTGAGGCTACCCAGGTTCCAGAACGTGAGTGTGCGCAACGTGGCGTCATCTGCCAGATAGGTAAACAAACCGACTGCCGAACCGGAGAGAGCCGTTAGCGCAATGCCCGCGAGCAGCATCGTGGCCACATGGGTCTGACCATCACGCCTCCCCAGGCGATAAACCAACGCAGTCACCCCCAGCCCACCGGCAAACGCGCACAACGACAGCACATAGGGCCCGAACACATCCGGTAAACCGCCCAGGAACGCAGAGCCGACAATCGCCACCGCCGCCCCCAAGGCCGCACCGCTGGACACCCCAACCAATCCCGGGTCCGCCAACGGGTTACGAAACAGCCCCTGCATCGCCACCCCCGACAACGCCAACACGCCGCCGACCGCCAGGCCCAGCAAGGTGCGCGGCAGCCGGATCTGCCCCAGGATCAGCTCAGCCTGCTCCAGGCCGTGGGCATCGATGGGTAGGCCCATCAAGCGCAAAGCTGCACGAAGCGTATCCCCCAGCGGCAGGCTGACGGGCCCTAAAGCCAATGACAGCCAGGTGGCCAACCCGCATAAGAGCGTCAAGCCGATAAACAACGTTCGTGGTTTTACCAGTGTGGTCATGGTGTAGCTTCAGACGAAGTCGGATAGAACCCGGCCGATAATACTTCCAGACTTTGCGGCAGACGCGGCCCCAATCCGCCAACCAGCAGAGTGGGGTCCACTTCAAGCACCCGGCCCTGTTTGGCCGCTGGCGTCGACGCCAAAATCGGGTTTTCCTTGAACAGCGCCGCACGCGCCGCCGCCCCTGTCAATGCGCGATCCGCAAACACCAGCACCTGCGGACTCAGCCCCGCCAGCGACTCTGCCGAAAAGGGTTTATACCCCGTGTGCGTAGCTAGGTTGTGGCCACCCGCCTGGCGCAGCATCCAGTCCGCTGCCGTGTCCTGGCCAGCAACGAGCGGCTTGCCACCGGCATTGCCAACAAGCAGCAACACACCCGGCGCCTGCCGAGTCGCCTGGATCTTCACGAGGCGGTTTTTCTGCCGTTGCAGCGCCTGCTCATAATCGCCGAACAGTGCGCGCGCCTCAGCCGCCTTACCGAGTAATGTCCCCAGGTGCTCAAGGTTGCTTTTCAGCGCCTGTAAATCTGGCTGTGCGGAAAACATCTCCACTTGCACACCCGCGCTGCGGATCTGCGCCAGCACCGGCGGCGGCCCCATTTCTTCGGTGCCCGCCAGTACCTGCGGACGCAGGCTGAGAATGCCCTCGGCCGACAATTGACGCTGGTAGCCAATACTCGGCAACGTTTTGAGTGTCGCGGGATGCTGGCTGGTGGTATCCACACCCACCAGTTTTGGCTCGCCCCCCAAGGCCACGACCCACTCCGACAGCGCGCCACCGGCACTCACCCAGCGTTGTGGTAGTTCAGAGGCCATTGCCCCGTGATTGATGAGCAAACCAACAACAAGCGCAATAGCGCTGGTACTCAGGCGCATAACAGGGTTTCCTTCCAGGGGCTGGGTCTCAGAACGCTTTTCGAGGAGACAGATTGGCCCTGCCAGGCATCGAACGTAGCGCCCCGTCAGCTGACGAGCGAAGCCCGCATTTGATAATTGTTTGCATTTGAACGTCAAGGTACTTAAGGATTGAAATGAAGTTTCTCTGCTCCTCCGCCGCACTGGCACCCAATACCAGCCTCGGCTTTGATATCGACGGGTGCAAGTTATTGGCTGTGCGCCGCGATGGCATTGCCTACTTCTATATCAACCGTTGCCCCCACCGCGGTGTTGCACTGGAGTGGCAACCCGGCCAATTCCTCGACGACAGCGCCAGCCTGATCCAGTGCGCGACCCACGGTGCCTTGTTCCTGATTGAAACCGGCGAGTGCATCGCCGGACCCTGTGCCGGTAAAAGTCTGGTCGCCCTGCCCGGCCGCGAAGACGCACAGGGCCTGTGGGTGGACCTCTAGTCGAGCAGCACGTCCAAGCGGCGATCCACGCAAATCTCTTCGGCCGTAACACGCACGCCATAGGCCAGCACCTCCACCCCCGCCGCCTTGGCCTCGCGCAGCGCCGCGCCATAGGCCGCATCGATTTCCACGGCCGGGCGCACCGCATCGATCCCCGAAAGATTGACGCAATACAACTGCACCGCCCGCACGCCATCCCGCGCCAGGTAAGCCAACTCCCGCAGATGCTTGGCTCCGCGCTGGGTTACCGCATCGGGAAAGGCCGCCACTCTGGAATCATCGAAACCTAAGGTGACACTTTTAACTTCAACGTAGGCCGCGCCATGGGGATAGTCCAAACGGAAGTCGATACGGCTTTTCTCCTGGCCATAGGGGACTTCGCGCTTCAACGCGGTAAAGCCATCCAACTCGGCGATCACCCCAGCGCGTAGCGCCTCCTCAACCAATTGATTGGCGCGCGCCGTATTCACGCAGGCCAGCCGGCCCTGGGGCGTTTCGGCGATTTCCCAGGTGCCGGGCAACTTGCGCTTGGGGTCATCGGAGCGGCTGAACCAGACCTGCCCGCCTTCGACCATGCAATTGAGCATGGAACCGGTGTTCGGGCAGTGAATCGTGAGTAACTCGCCGGTAACGGTTTCGATATCGGTGAGAAAACGCTTGTAACGGCGAATTAAGCGGCCTTCTTCGAGGGGAGGATAAAAACGCATCAGCCTTGCCAACTCCGCAAACCACGGGCGATGCGCTCCACCGCCTCCTGCAGGCGTTCGATGTTCTGCGTATAGGCAAAGCGCACATGATGGCCGGCCTGATAGCGGCCGAAATCCAGACCGGGTGTGAATGCAACGTGCTCGGTTTCCAGGAAATGACGACAAAATGCGAACGCATCGCCGCCAAACGCGCGAATATCGGCGTATAGATAGAAGGCCCCTTCCGGCTCGACCTCAATGCCAAAGCCCAGCTCCCGTAGCGCCGGCAGCAGGAAATCGCGACGGCGACCGAACTCGGCGCGGCGTTCTTCCAGAATGCTCAATGTTTGCGGGGTAAAACACGCCAGCGCGGCATGCTGAGCCATGCTCGGCGCGCTGATGTAGAGGTTTTGTGCCAGCTTCTCCAGCTCTCCCACCGCTGCGGGCGGCGCCACCAGCCAGCCCAGGCGCCATCCGGTCATCCCGAAATACTTCGAAAAACTATTCAAGACGAAGGCGTCATCATCGACTTCCAGCACACTGGCGGCGTCGGTGCCGTAGGTGAGGCCGTGATAAATCTCATCCACCACCAGATGGCCATCGCGCGCCTTGATTGCACTCGACAGCCCGGCCAGTTCGTCACGGGTGAGAATCGTGCCGGTCGGGTTCGCCGGCGATGCCACCAGGGCGCCCACACTGTCCTGGTTCCAATGCTTGTCCACCAAGTCGGCCGTCAGTTGATAGCGCACGTCCTGGCCTACCGGTACCAGTTGCGCGGCGCCCTCGACCAAGCGCAGAAAATGCCGGTTACATGGGTAACCTGGGTCTGCCAGCAGCCAGTGCTTGCCCGGGTCAACCAGCAAACTGCTGGCCAGCAGCAACGCACCGGAACCGCCGGGCGTGATCAGGATGCGTTCCGGATCGACATTCAAGCCATAGCGTTGCTGATAAAACCCACTGATGGCTTCGCGCAGCTCCGGCAGGCCACGGGCGGCGGTGTAGCGGGTTTTGCCATTGGCCAGCGCGGCCTGGCCGGCCTGGATAATCGGCTCGGCCGTGGTGAAATCCGGCTCGCCGATTTCCAGGTGGATCACATCATGGCCGGCCGCTTGCAGCTCATTGGCACGCGCCAGTAACGCCATGACATGAAAAGGTTCGATGGCGCGACTGCGCGCACTGTAGGGCTGGGCCATTAGCCTTCCTTAACGGTGAGGACAAAATCAGGATTCTACCGAACCCTCGCGGTAAAACATGCTCTATTGCCTGCTCGGTCGTTCGTGATGAACCCGGCACGCGCCAGCAAAACGACTAAAATCAACATTCGAGGCGATCCATACCCAGCCACAGCGGGCTGCTGCAGTTTGCAACCCCTGAGCGAAGGGCTTCGACAACCGGGAGTGGCGCACCCTGAATCTATCTGGTAAGTTCGCCCGCTTGCAGCCGCAGGGCCGGCAGGTGTCGGTGACGTTGCAATCCTGCGCAATGGATTAGAAGAGTGAGAGGCGGTCTATTCATGTCCACCCAAGCAAAGCAACAGCAGCAGAGCCTCAGCGGCTTCACACCTTACGTCGAAACGAAGGGTGAGGAGTACATGGGCAAGCCCATGCGCCAGCACTTCACCAAGATCCTGCAAAAGTGGAAGCAGGACTTGATGCAGGAAGTCGACCGCACGGTTGACCATATGAAGGACGAAGCCGCCAACTTCCCGGACCCGGCCGACCGTGCCAGCCAGGAAGAAGAGTTCGCCCTCGAACTGCGCGCTCGTGATCGCGAACGCAAGCTGATCAAGAAAATCGACAAGACGCTGCAACTGATCGAAGACGAAGAATACGGCTGGTGCGAATCCTGCGGCGTCGAGATCGGCATCCGTCGCCTGGAAGCCCGCCCAACCGCGGACCTGTGCGTAGACTGCAAGACCTTGGCCGAAATCAAGGAAAAACAGGTCGGCAAATAATCCTGCCGGGCTGATCGAATGGGGCGTGCGAACGCTCCATTTTTGTTTCTGGCGTTTGCCGATTTTCCAGTAGTATCCGGCCCATGACAGCCTCTACCTATATCGGGCGTTTCGCCCCCACGCCCAGCGGCCATTTGCATTTCGGCTCCCTGGTCGCCGCCCTCGCCTCCTACCTCGACGCCCGCGCCAATCAAGGCCTCTGGCTTATGCGTATGGAAGATCTGGATCCCCCCCGCGAAGAGCCCGGCGCCCAGGCGGCGATTCTTCATGCCTTGGAGAGCTATGGATTTGAGTGGGACGGTGAACTCGTCCGACAAAGCGAACGGCATGATGCCTACGCCAAAGTATTGAACGACCTGTTCAACCACGGCCTGGCCTACGCCTGCACCTGCTCACGCAAACAGCTGGAGCCTTACAACGGCATCTACCCGGGCCTTTGTCGTAACGCCGGTCATGACCCGCACGACGCAGCCATCCGTTTGCGTGTTCCTGAGCTGGAATACCACTTTACCGACCGAGCACAGGGCCATTTCCGACAGCACTTGGGCCGTGAGGTCGGCGATTTTGTTATCCGTCGGCGCGACGGCCTCTACGCCTACCAGTTGGCCGTGGTGTTGGACGATGCGTGGCAGGGCGTGACCGATATCGTGCGCGGCGCCGACCTTTTGGACTCCACGCCACGCCAGCTGTACCTGCAAGAACTGCTGGGCCTGCGCCAACCGCGCTATTTGCATGTACCGTTGATCGTTCAGCCGGACGGCCACAAATTGGGCAAGTCCTATCGCTCACCGCCGTTGACACCCGACCAAGCCACGCCTTTGCTGTTAAGAGCCTTGCGTGCCCTTGGCCAACAAACGGGCAGCGAACTGCTCTACGCCAGCGCGCGCGAGTTGCTCGATTGGGGCGTCCGGCATTGGGATGCCAACCGCATCCCGCGCGCGCTCACGTTGGCAGAAGCTCAATTGAGCTGAAGGCGCTTGCAGCTTGCCAGCCATCCGTTACCATCGCGGCAGTTTTTAACTCAGAGGCCAACATGTACATCTATCGATTGGTCCTGCTGTTGGTCGTCGGGATCTACCTGTTTTCCCCCGCCATCATGGATTGGTGGATCGACGCCACCGGCGCCTGGTATCGCCCGTATCTGCTGTGGCTGATCCTGATCGTCGTGACCTTCATCCTGCAGAGCCAAAAAGATGCCGATGAGCTTTAGCCTCACTCAGATGCTGCTGATCAGCGCCGCCTACCTGGCCGCGCTGTTCGGCGTCGCCTGGATCAGTGAGCGCGGGATGATCCCGCGGGCGATCATTCGCCATCCGTTGACCTACACCTTGTCCCTTGGGGTCTACGCAAGCGCCTGGGCGTTCTATGGCACGGTGGGCCTGGCGTATCAGTATGGCTACGGGTTTCTGTCCAGCTACCTCGGCGTATCCGGAGCATTCCTACTGGCGCCGGTGCTGCTGTACCCCATATTAAAAATCACCCGGACTTACCAGCTGTCGTCCCTGGCCGACCTGTTTGCGTTTCGCTTCCGCAGCACCTGGGCCGGTGCGCTAACCACTGTGTTCATGTTGATCGGCGTGTTGCCCTTGCTGGCCTTGCAGATCCAAGCGGTGGCCGACTCCATCAGCATCCTTACCCATGAGCCGGTGCAGCATCGCGTGGCCCTGGCCTTTTGCGCGCTGATCACGCTGTTCACGATTTTCTTCGGTTCACGCCACATCGCCACCCGCGAAAAGCACCAGGGGCTGGTATTCGCGATAGCCTTCGAATCGGTGATCAAGCTGATCGCCATCGGCGGCGTCGGCCTCTATGCGCTCTATGGCGTGTTCGATGGCCCACAACAGTTGGAGCTTTGGCTGCTGCAGAACCAGACGGCCCTCGCTGCCCTGCACACACCTTTGCAGGAAGGCCCGTGGCGCACATTGCTGCTGGTGTTCTTCGCGTCGGCAATCGTGATGCCGCACATGTATCACATGACGTTCACCGAGAACCTCAACCCCCGCGCGCTGGTGAGTGCAAGCTGGGGCCTGCCGCTGTTCCTGCTGTTGATGAGCCTCGCCGTGCCGCTGATCCTCTGGGCCGGCCTGAAGCTGGGCGCTACCACCAACCCGGAATACTTCACCCTCGGCATCGGCATGGCCGCCAATAGCCCGGCCCTGGCATTGCTGGCCTATGTCGGCGGTCTGTCGGCGGCCAGTGGCCTGATTATCGTCACCACCCTGGCGCTGTCGGGCATGGCGCTCAACCACTTGGTGTTGCCGCTGTACCAGCCACCGGCGGAAGGCAATATTTACCGTTGGCTGAAATGGACACGCCGTGCGCTGATCGTCGCCATCATCATGGCCGGCTACGGCTTCTACCTGATGCTCGGCGCTGGGCAAGACCTGGCCAACCTCGGCATCGTGGCGTTTGTGGCCACCTTGCAGTTCTTGCCGGGGGTGCTGTCGGTGCTGTACTGGCCGACCGCCAACCGTCGTGGTTTTATCGCGGGGCTGCTCGCGGGGATTCTGGTGTGGGTCGTGACCATGCTGCTGCCACTGGTCGGCAACCTCCAAGGCTTCTACATCCCGTTGCTGAATATGATTTACGTATTGGACGACACCAGTTGGCACATGGCCGCGATTGCCTCCCTGGCCGCCAACGTTTTGATGTTTACCCTGATCTCGCTGTTCACCAACGCCAGCCCCGAGGAAACCAGCGCCGCCGAAGCCTGCGCAGTGGACAACGTGCGCCGCCCGCAACGCCGCGAACTGCACGCAGCCTCGCCCCAGGAGTTCGCCACGCAACTGGCCAAACCCCTGGGCGCCAAGGCCGCACAAAAGGAAGTCGAGCAAGCGCTGCGCGATCTTTATTTGCCCTTTGACGAGCGCCGCCCGTATGCGTTGCGCCGCCTGCGCGACCGTATCGAAGCCAACCTGTCCGGCCTGATGGGCCCCAGCGTTTCCCAAGACATGGTCGAAACCTTTCTGCCCTACAAGGCCGGCGGCGAAAACTACGTGACCGAAGACATTCACTTTATCGAGAGCCGCCTGGAGGACTACCACTCGCGCCTCACCGGCCTGGCCGCCGAACTCGATGCGTTACGCCGTTACCACCGCCAGACCCTGCAGGAGTTGCCCATGGGCGTGTGCTCCCTGGCCAAGGATCAAGAGATTCTGATGTGGAACAAGGCCATGGAAGAGCTGACCGGTATCGCCGCGCAGCGCGTAGTGGGCTCGCGCCTCACGACCTTGGGCGAACCGTGGAAAGAGTTGCTGCAGGGTTTTATCAACCTGCCTGATGAGCACTTGCACAAACAGCACCTGGCCCTCGATGGCCAGACCCGCTGGCTCAACCTGCACAAAGCCGCCATCGACGAGCCCCTGGCCCCCGGCAACAGCGGTTTGGTGTTACTCGTGGAAGATTTGACCGAAACCCAGATGCTCGAAGACAAACTGGTGCATTCCGAGCGCCTGGCCAGCATTGGTCGCCTGGCTGCGGGTGTGGCCCACGAGATCGGCAACCCGATCACCGGCATTGCCTGCCTGGCCCAGAACCTGCGCGAAGAACGGGAAGAAGACGGTGAAATCACTGAAATCAGCGGGCAGATCCTTGAACAGACCAAGCGCGTATCGCGCATCGTGCAGTCCTTGATGAGTTTTGCCCATTCCGGCGCTCATCAGAATCAGGACGAGGCGGTGTGCTTGGCTGAGGTCGCGCAGGATGCCATCGGGCTGCTGGCCTTGAACCGACGCAATTTCGAAGTACAGTTCTTCAACCTGTGCGATCCCGATCATTGGGTCGACGGCGACTCGCAACGCCTGGCCCAAGTCCTGATCAACCTGTTGTCCAACGCTCGCGACGCCTCGCCACCCCACAGTGCGGTACGCGTCAAGAGCGAGGCTTTCGAGCATACGATCGACCTGATCGTGGAAGACGAAGGCAGCGGCATTCCACAGAACATCATGGACCGTTTGTTCGAACCCTTCTTCACTACCAAGGACCCAGGTGAAGGCACCGGTCTGGGCCTTGCACTGGTCTATTCCATCGTTGAAGAGCATTATGGACAAATCACCATCGACAGCCCGGCTGACACCGAAAGCCAACGCGGCACCCGTATTCGGGTGACTTTACCGCGTCATGTCGAAGCGACGTCCGCTGTGAACTGAGACCGTCGAGAGAATTGAATCAATGCCGCACATTTTGATCGTCGAAGACGAAACCATTATCCGCTCTGCCTTGCGTCGCCTGCTTGAACGCAATCAGTATCAAGTCAGCGAAGCCGGCTCGGTGCAGGAAGCCCAGGAGCGCTTCAGCATTCCCACGTTCGACTTGATCGTCAGCGACCTGCGCCTGCCCGGGGCGCCCGGCACTGAGTTGATCAAACTCGGCCAAGGCACCCCGGTGCTGATCATGACCAGCTACGCCAGCCTGCGCTCAGCAGTGGACTCCATGAAGATGGGCGCGGTGGACTACATCGCCAAGCCTTTCGACCATGACGAAATGCTCCAGGCAGTGGCCCGCATCCTGCGCGACCGCCAGTCGGCCAGCAGCGCTCCCGCCGAGCAGCGCCCCGCCAGCAAGGCTGCCAACGGCTCAGAAAAGCCTGGCGTCGACAACAGCAACGGCGAGATCGGCATCATCGGCTCCTGCCCACCGATGCAGGACCTTTACGGCAAGATCCGCAAAGTCGCCCCCACCGACTCCAATGTACTGATCCAGGGTGAATCCGGGACCGGTAAGGAACTGGTGGCCCGCGCCCTGCATAACCTCTCCAAGCGCGCCAAAGCTCCGATGATTTCGGTGAACTGCGCGGCGATCCCAGAATCGCTGATTGAATCCGAACTGTTCGGCCACGAGAAAGGCGCCTTTACCGGCGCCAGCGCTGGACGTGCGGGGCTGGTGGAAGCGGCGGACGGCGGCACGCTGTTCCTCGACGAAATCGGCGAGCTGCCGCTGGAAGCACAGGCGCGGCTGCTGCGAGTACTGCAGGAAGGCGAGATTCGCCGTGTAGGCTCGGTGCAATCGCAAAAGGTGGATGTGCGCCTGATCGCGGCGACCCACCGCGATCTCAAGAGCCTGGCCAAGATCGGCCAGTTCCGTGAAGACTTGTACTATCGCTTGCATGTGATCGCTCTCAAGCTGCCTGCCTTGCGCGAGCGTGGTGCAGACGTCAACGAGATCGCCAATGCCTTCCTGCAGCGCCAGAGCGCGCGCATCAACCGTACCGACCTGAAGTTTGCCCCGGATGCCGAACAGGCCATTCGGCATTACTCATGGCCAGGTAACGTGCGCGAGCTGGAGAACGCCGTGGAACGCGCGGTGATTCTGTCGGAAAGCCCGGAAATTTCCGCTGAGCTGCTGGGCATTGACATCGAACTCAGCGACCTGGAAGACGACGAGTTCATCGGCTTGGCGCCGCAACAGGGCGCGGCCAGTAACACCAGCCATGAGCCGACGGAAGATCTGTCGCTGGAAGATTACTTCCAGCATTTCGTCCTGGAGCATCAGGACCACATGACCGAGACCGAGCTGGCGCGCAAATTAGGCGTGAGCCGCAAGTGCCTGTGGGAACGCCGTCAGCGCTTGGGCATTCCTCGGCGTAAGACCGGCGTGGCCAGCGAGAGCTGAGGGCGCGCCCACCGGTAACACCGGCAAATGTGAAAAAACTGTTACCGCGGACAACCCGCGTAACAAAAGCCGGGGCTTACGGTAACGAAGCCCCGGCTTTTTTTGGCCTGTCAAAAAACCGAAACCTCCTCAACCCCCCGGTTTTGCTGGACGACACAAAAGTTGGCACGCACCCTGCTATATGCTTAGTACAAAAACAATAACAAGCTTTGTACAAGACAATAAAAATAAGACGAATCGACTCACGCATAACAAAAACAACACGGCGGAGGCGCAGCTAACTGATTCTTTTGGAGAGGCGTTGCATTTGGGGCTTGCCCCGCAACCAGGCCGAGAACAACAAAAACTGCCCTAAGGCAGAGCCTGAACTGGTTGGATCGTAGATCAGCAACACAGCGACCAAAGCAATCCGTTTGCTCTTGACTCCCGATTGGGAGTGTCATGAAGGTGAAGCTTCATGGCGAGGGCGATCAACAAAAACAAGAAGCCCGAAATCAATAATAAAAATAGAGCACGCAACTACTTCTGGGGGAGCTTCGGCTCCCCTTGTAGTTTCCGCGATTTGACCTTCCAAAGCTTATGGCGCAATGCCTGCAGCTTGTTCCTACACCATCCCCTGACTAAATGCTAGAATCCCGGCCCATCATGCGGTCATTCTACGTTTTGGCCGAACATTCCTTCAAACAGTGCATCCCATGCTGAAGAAGCTGTTCCAGTCATTCCGTTCTCCCTTGCGTCGTACGCAACACAAACGCAGCACGCCTGAAGTGCTCAATAGCAGCCAGCATTCGCTGCAACGTGCTCAGTTCAGCCGTTATGCGGTGAATATCGTCGAACGGTTGCAGAACGCCGGCTACCAGGCCTACCTGGTGGGTGGTTGCGTACGCGACATGCTGCTCAACATCACGCCCAAGGACTTCGACGTCGCCACCAGCGCCACGCCCGAACAAGTGCGCGCCGAGTTTCGCAATGCGCGGATCATCGGTCGCCGGTTCAAACTGGTGCATATCCACTTTGGCCGAGAAATCATCGAAGTCGCCACATTCCGCGCCGGGCATCCGCAAAACGATGAAGAGGAAGACACCAACCAGTCTTCCCGAAACGAAAGCGGGCGTATCCTGCGTGACAACGTGTACGGCACCCTGGAAGAAGACGCGCAACGCCGCGATTTCACCATCAACGCCTTGTATTACGACCCGGTCAGCGAGCGCATCCTCGATTACGCCAACGGCGTGCACGATATTCGCAACAACCTGATCCGCCTGATCGGCGACCCGACCCAGCGCTACCAAGAAGACCCGGTACGCATGCTGCGCGCCGTGCGGTTCGCCGCCAAGCTAAACTTCGGGATCGAGAAACACACCGCCGCCCCCATTCGCGACCTGGCGCCGATGCTGCGGGAAATCCCCTCGGCGCGCCTGTTCGAAGAAGTGCTCAAGCTGTTCCTCTCGGGTTACGCGGCCGATACCTTCGAAATGCTCGTCGACCTGCAGTTGTTCGATCCGCTGTTCCCGGCCAGTGCCGAGGCGCTGGAATACAACCCCACCTACACCCACACGCTGATCAGCGAAGCGCTGATCAATACCGACCTGCGCATCAAGCAGAACAAGCCGGTGACACCAGCCTTCCTGTTTGCTGCGCTGTTGTGGCCAGCCCTGCCAAAACGTGTGCTGCGCTTGCAGGAACGGGGCATGCCGCCGATTCCGGCCATGCAGGAAGCCGCTCACGAGTTGATCGCTGAGCAGTGCCAGCGCATTGCAATTCCGAAACGTTTCACCCTGCCGATCCGCGAGATCTGGGACATGCAGGAACGCCTGCCACGCCGCAGCGGCAAACGCGCCGATCTGTTGCTGGACAACCCGCGCTTCCGCGCCGGCTACGATTTCTTGCTGTTGCGCGAAAGCGCCGGCGAACAGACCGACGGCCTGGGCGAATGGTGGACCGACTACCAGGATGCCAATGACAGCGAACGCCGCGAGATGATCCGTGAGCTGGGCAGCAAAGGCGATGGTGCTGGCGAAGGGCCGAAAAAGCGTCGTCGCAGCGGTGCCAAGCGCAAACGTAGCGCCGCCGATGCATCGGGCACCGCAGGCGAGTAACCGTGGAACGTATCTACATCGGCATGGGCAGCAACCTGGCGGCCCCGGAGCAACAACTGCGCAATGCTGTCCAAGCGCTGGCGCGGTTGCCCGGCACTACCCTCGCCGGGGTGTCCGCCTTCTATCAAAGTGACTCCCTATTGCCCGGGCAACCGCGTTACACCAACGCAGTGGCAGCCTTGGACAGCGACCTGGCGCCCCTGGACCTGCTCGACGCGCTGCAAGCTATCGAAAATGACCAAGGCCGCGAACGCCTCGAACGCTGGGGCCCTCGTACCCTTGATCTGGATATCCTGCTGTTTGGCGATCACCTGATCGACCAGCCGCGCCTGAAAGTGCCCCACTACCAGATGCACTTGCGTGCGTTTGTGTTGTACCCGTTGGCCGAACTGGCGCCCGCCGCATTGCAATTGCCGGATGGCAGACGCCTCAGCGCCCTGCTCGAAGCCTGCCCGTTTGTCGGCCTGGAACGGCTCCCAGTTGCTGAATCGCGTCAGTAACAGCGGTAACACCGCCGTCGTAACAATGCGGTAACACATCCAATTGACTTCCCGTGCCCTCCTCACGACTATAGGCGTCCCGCTGCCGCCAACCCGGCGCTAAAGGGCGCAATCCAGGCCTTATAAGCACTGCTCTCAAGACGGTGCGCCTGTATAAACGAAGACTCACGCGCGTTACTCGCTGTTTCCAAGCGCCTGAACGAGGACCCTTTTCATGCCAGACATTACCCTGACCACCTTGCAGAGCCTCAAGCTCAAAGGTGAAAAAATCGCCATGCTGACCTGCTATGACGCCACTTTCGCCCACGCCAGTTGCCAGGCCGGGGTCGAGGTGTTGCTGGTGGGCGACTCCCTGGGCATGGTTCTTCAAGGGAATGACAGCACACTGCCTGTGACCACGGATGAACTGGCGTACCACACCGCCAGCGTCAAGCGCGGCAATGATGGTGCGTTCATCATCGCCGACCTGCCGTTCATGGGGTACGCCACCCTCGAACAAACCTTCCTGAACGCCGGAAAACTGATGCAGGCCGGCGCCCACATGGTCAAGGTCGAAGGCGCCGTATGGCTTGCCGAGTCGATCCGCCTGCTGGCTGAGCGCGGCGTGCCGGTATGCGCACACATGGGCCTCACCCCGCAGTCGGTCAATCTGCTCGGCGGCTATAAAGTGCAAGGCCGCCAGGAAGCCCAAGCGCGACAGATGCGTGCCGATGCCATCGCCCTGGAGCAAGCCGGCGCCGCAATGATTCTGCTGGAATGCGTGCCGAGCGAACTGGCCGCTGAAATCACCCAGGCCGTCAAAGTACCGGTGATTGGAATTGGCGCCGGTTCGGCCACCGATGGCCAGGTACTGGTGCTGCACGACATGCTCGGGCTGTCGATCAGCGGCCGGGTTCCGAAGTTCGTCAAGAACTTCATGCTCGGCCAGGACAGCATCCACGCCGCCTTGAGCGCCTATGTCGCCGAAGTCAAAGGCGTGACCTTCCCCGGCGCCGAACACGGATTTTCTGCATGAACACCGTAAAAACCGTACGAGAACTGCGATCGGCCGTGGCCCATGCGCGCAAGGCCGGTAAACGCATCGGCTTTGTGCCCACCATGGGCAACCTGCACAGCGGCCACGCCACGCTGGTGACCAAGGCCGCGCAACAGGCCGAATTCGTGGTGGCGAGTATCTTCGTCAATCCACTGCAATTCGGCGCAGGCGAAGACCTGGATAAATACCCCCGCACCCTGGCCGCCGACCAGGAAAAACTCCTGCAGGCTGGCTGCAACCTGCTGTTCGCGCCGACCGTCGAAGAGATGTACCCCGACGGCATGGCCGGCCAGACCCGCGTCAGTGTCCCGCAATTGTCCGAAGGTCTGTGTGGCGCCAGCCGCCCCGGTCACTTCGAGGGCGTGGCCACGGTAGTCAGCAAGCTGTTCAATATGGTTCAGCCGGACATCGCGGTGTTTGGTCAAAAGGACTACCAGCAACTGGCCGTGATTCGCGCCATGGTGCGCGACCTGAACATGCCGATCCAGATCATCGGCGAACCCACCGTACGCGCCGACGACGGCCTGGCGCTGTCCTCGCGCAACGGTTACCTCAGCGATGAACAACGTGCCATCGCGCCGGTGCTGTACCGCAGCCTCAGCCAGATGGCCGCTGCGATCAAATCCGGCGATCGCGATTTCGCCAGGCTGCGCGCCGAACAGGTGGAGCAGATCGAAGCCGCCGGGTTGCGCCTGGATTACCTGGAAGTGCGTCAGGGCGTAAATCTGCGCTCGGCCACGGCCGAAGACCGTGACCTGGTGATTCTGGTCGCCGCCTATCTGGGCGCAACCCGCCTGATCGACAACCTGCACCTGACCCTCGACTGACCCTGCCGACACCCCGCCATTGCTCCGCCCGCTGTGCCGGTATAAAAAAGTACCGGCTACAGCACAGACAAAGCCAAGACATATGCCCACGCTAGGTTTAATGTAATCGCCCTGCGCTATGGTTAGCGCTATCTGGAACCCAGCCCCTAATAAAAGACTGGATGTTCCGGGCTTTGAAGTGTCCTAAAGGCAGTCCCCGTAATAAAAGGAAACCCGCAGCGATGGCGTACTACCGCACTCCTCATGACGTTACCGCTCTGCCCGCCTGGCAAGCGCTCACTCAACACCGCCAAGCCATGCAGGATTTCAGCATGCGCGAAGCGTTCAATGCCGATCCCCAGCGTTTTTCCCAATTCACCTTGAGCAGCTGCGGACTTTTCCTCGATTACTCGAAAAACCTGATCACCAGCGAAACCCGTGACCTGCTGGTGGCCCTGGCCAAGGAAGTCAATCTCAAGGGCGCCATCGATTCGCTGTATGCCGGCGACCCAGTCAACTCGTCCGAAGGCCGCCCGGCCCTGCACACGGCCCTGCGCCGTCCGGTGGGCGACAAGTTGTCGGTCAACGGCGTGAACATCATGCCGGACGTGCACAAAGTGCTGAATCAGATCACTGATCTGGTCGGCCGTATCCATGACGGCTTGTGGCGTGGCTACACCGAAAAACCGATCACCGACGTGGTGAACATCGGTATCGGTGGCTCGTTCCTCGGCCCGGAGCTGGTCTCCGAAGCCCTGCTGTCCTACGCTCATAAGGGCGTACGCTGCCATTACCTGGCGAACATCGACGGCAGTGAGTTCCACGAACTGACCATGAAGCTGCGCGCCGAGACCACGCTGTTTATCGTCTCGTCGAAATCCTTCAACACCCTGGAAACCTTGAAGAACGCCCAGGCCGCACGCGCATGGTACCTGGCCCAGGGTGGCTCGGAAGCCGAGCTGTATCGCCACTTTATTGCAGTGTCGAGCAACAACGCGGCAGCTGTGGCCTTCGGTATCCGCGAAGAAAACATCTTCCCGATGTGGGACTGGGTCGGCGGCCGTTACTCGCTGTGGTCGGCCATCGGCTTGCCCATCGCCCTGGCCATCGGTATGTCCAACTTCAAGGAATTGCTGTCCGGCGCCTACACCATGGACCAGCATTTCCAGAACGCACCGTTCGAAGCCAACATGCCCGTGCTGCTGGGCCTTTTGGGCGTGTGGTACGGCAATTTCTGGGGTGCGCAGAGCCATGCGATCCTGCCGTACGACCACTATCTGCGTAACATCACCAAGCACTTGCAACAGTTGGACATGGAATCCAACGGCAAGAGCGTGCGCCAGGACGGCACGCCGGTGTCCACCGACACAGGCCCGGTGATCTGGGGCGGCGTGGGGTGCAACGGTCAACACGCGTACCACCAGTTGCTGCACCAAGGGACTCAGTTGATTCCGGCCGACTTCATCGTGCCGATTGTCAGCTTCAACCCTGTGTCCGATCACCATCAGTGGCTGTACGCCAACTGCCTGTCTCAAAGCCAGGCGCTGATGCTCGGCAAAACCCGCAGCGAAGCCGAAGCCGAGTTGCGTGACAAGGGCATCGCCGAGGAAGAGGTGCAGAAGCTGGCGCCGCATAAGGTGATCCCGGGCAACCGCCCGAGCAACACGTTGGTGGTCGAGCGCATCAGCCCGCGTCGCCTGGGTGCTCTGGTCGCCATGTATGAGCACAAAGTGTTTGTACAAAGTGTGATCTGGGGTATCAACGCTTTCGACCAATGGGGTGTGGAGCTGGGTAAAGAACTGGGCAAGGGCGTGTACAACCGCCTGACCGGTGCCGAAGAAACCTCGGCCGAGGATGCTTCGACCCAGGGCCTGATCAACTACTTCCGCGGGCGTCACCGCGGCTGATCGCACTGCCGCAAGGCCAACGTCCGTTTGGACGTTGGCCTTGCCCCCTCCCCACGCTGGGTGCATCTTTATGCCTTGTCCCGACAACAAGAATAAGGACCGCTCATGTTCGATATCAGCACGTTTCCCGCCGCCGATGCCGTCCGCCGGGCAGCACAACTCAGTCAAGAGGACTATCAGCGCCTCTACCGCCAATCCATCGAGCAACCCGATACTTTTTGGGCCGAGCAGGCCAGCGCTTTTCTCGACTGGATAACCCCATGGCATACCGTCCAACTGTCAGATATCAACACCGGTGCCGCCCATTGGTTCGCCGGCGGCCAGTTGAACGTCAGCTATAACTGCATCGATCGCCACCTCCAGCACCGCGCCGATCAGCCGGCCTTCATCTGGGAGGGCGACGATCCGACAAACTCCAGCAAGATCACCTACCGCCAACTGCACCAGAACGTTTGCCGCCTGGCCAACGTGCTGAAAAGCCGTGGCGTGAAGAAAGGTGACCGGGTGTGCATCTACATGCCCATGATCCCCGAAGCCGCCTACGCCATGCTGGCCTGCACGCGCATCGGCGCAGTGCACTCGGTCGTGTTCGGTGGATTCTCGCCGGATGCCCTGCGCGACCGCATCCTGGACGCCGATTGCCGCACCGTGATCACCGCCGACGAGGGTGTGCGCGGCGGCAAGCCGGTGGCGCTGAAAAACAATGTCGACAAAGCCCTGGCCAGTTGCCCGCGTGTGAGCACCGTGCTGGTTGTGCAACGTACCGGCGCGTCCGTGAATTGGAGCGACGGCCGTGACCTGAAATATCAAGAAACCCTGGCCGCCGCCAGCGATGATTGCCCGCCCGAGCCCATGGACGCCGAAGACCCGCTGTTCATCCTGTACACCTCCGGCAGCACCGGCAAACCCAAGGGCGTGCTGCACACCACCGGGGGCTACCTGCTGCAAGCGGCGATGACCTTCAAGTACGTGCTCGACTACCGCGACGGCGAAGTCTTCTGGTGCACCGCCGATGTCGGCTGGGTCACCGGCCACAGCTACATCGTGTATGGACCGCTGGCCAACGGCGCCACCTCGCTGATGTTCGAAGGCGTCCCCAGCTACCCGGACAGCTCGCGCTTCTGGCAAGTGATCGACAAGCACCAGGTGAATATCTTCTACACCGCCCCCACCGCGTTACGCGCCTTGATGCGTGAGGGACACGGCCCGCTGGAGAGCACTTCCCGCGCCAGCCTGCGCCTGCTGGGCAGCGTAGGCGAGCCCATCAACCCGGAAGCCTGGGACTGGTACTTCAACGCCGTGGGCGAACAACGTTGCCCGATTGTCGATACCTGGTGGCAGACCGAAACCGGCGGCATCATGCTCAGCCCGCTGGTCAGTGCCCAGCGCATCAAACCCGGCTGCGCTACTCAGCCGATGTTTGGCGTACAGCCGGTACTGCTGGACGAACACGGCCGCCCTTTCACTGGCCCAGGCTGCGGCGTGCTGGCAATCCAGGCCAGCTGGCCGGGGCAGATCCGCAGCGTCTACGGCGATCCGCAACGCATGATCGACACTTATTTCAAACCCTACCCCGGCTATTACTTCACCGGCGACGGCGCGCGGCGCGATGAGGATGGCGATTACTGGATCACCGGGCGTATCGATGATGTGATCAACGTCTCCGGTCATCGGATCGGTACTGCCGAAGTGGAGAGCGCTCTGGTTCTACACGACCAAGTGGCCGAAGCCGCAGTGGTGGGCTATCCCCATGATGTGAAGGGTCAGGGCATCTATGCGTTTGTCACGCCCATGAACGGCGTGGAGCCCAGCGATTCGCTGAAAAAACACCTGTTGGAACTGGTCAGCCAGGAAATCGGCAGCTTTGCCAAGCCGGAACTGCTCCAATGGGCACCGGCCCTGCCGAAAACCCGCTCCGGCAAGATCATGCGCAGAATTCTGCGCAAGATTGCCTGCAACGAGCTGGACAGCCTCGGCGACACCTCAACCCTGGCCGACCCCAGCGTAGTGGACGGCCTCATCGACAAACGCTTGAACCGATAGGAAGCCTTACGTCGCCATGGAATTTATCCGCAGCCGTATCGAAAGCCAGTTGATGAGTCTGACGGGGCTGTCACTGGGCCAGTTGGACTTGGAGAACCCCAAGGGCGATCCAGGCCTGTTCGGGCCGGATTCGATCAGTTGGCAAGTGCATGGCGACTTCAGCAGCATGCTGATCGGCGGGATCAGCGCATTGATGCTGCAAGCCCTGCACCCCCTGGCGCTGGCCGGAGTGTGGGACCACTCGAACTTTCGCCAGGACATGCTTGGACGTCTGCGACGTACCTCGCAGTTCATTTCCGGCACCACCTTCGGCGCGCGCAAGGACGCTGATTGGCTGATCGAGAAAGTGCGCACCATCCACCTGCAAGTGGTCGGCCACGCCCCGGACGGGCGCCCCTACGCGGCGAGCGATCCGGCGCTGCTGACGTGGGTGCATGTGGCGGAAGTGAGCAACTTTCTCGCCGCCCATCTGCGCTATCGCAACCCACGCCTCTCAGGCGCCGATCAGGACCGTTACTACAGCGAGATTGCGCTGGTCGCCGAACGCTTGGGCGCGCAGAACGTACCGCGTTCCAGGCAGGAAATTTCTGAGTATCTAGAGCGCATCCGCCCCGAACTGCTATGCGACGAGCGCAGCCGGGAAGTGCTACGCCTGCTGCTCAATGCGCCCGCGCCCAGCCCCTTGGCCAAGCCGTTTGGCGCTCTGATGATGCAGGCCGGCATCGACCTGCTGCCGGATTGGGCCAGTGAAATGCTCGATCAGCATCAGAACCCGCTGCAGCGCCGGATGATCCGAGCCGGGGTCAAGCGCAGCGCACCGTTGCTACGCTGGGCGATGCGCGATGGTTCGGTGCACCGCGCCCATCGACGGATGGGGTTGCTGTAGGCCGCATCCCTTAGCTGGTAGACTTCGCGCCCTCATTGCCCACATTTACCTAAAGCAAGGCGCGCTCCATGTCTCCCCTGAACCAGGCGCTGCGCGCCGCCCTCGACCATCGCCAAGACTTGATCCACGAGCTGCATGCTCAAGGCACCGATTGCTACCGACTGTTTCATGGCAGCCAGGAAGGCGCCGGCGGCTTGACCATCGACCGCTATGGCCCGCAGTTGCTGGTGCAGAGTTTCCATCAGTCGCTGCAAGCATCCGACTTGCTGGACCTGCATCGACAGATCAACCAGTACATGGGTATGGAGTTGCTGCTGGTGTACAACGACCGCTCCCGAGGCAACTCGCGGATCGATCGCGAAGACTCGGTGTACCGCGCCGACCCCGTCGCTCTGCAAGACCTGGTCGGCCACGAGTGGGGCCTCAATTACCGTGTGCGCGGACGGCATGCCGGACAGGACCCGCTGTTGTTTCTCGATCTGCGCAACACACGTGGCTGGGTCAAAGAACACGCCGCCGGCAAGAGCGTGCTGAACCTGTTCGCTTACACCTGCGGTGTGGGCCTGAGCGCCGCCGCTGGGGGGGCTCGGGAGGTGTGCAACTTGGACTTCGCCGAAGGCAACCTGGCGGTCGGGCGCGAAAATGGCCAGCTCAACCCCCACCTGCAAACGATGAACTTCGTGCAATCGGACTACTTCCCCGCCATTCGCCAATTGGCCGGCCTGCCGATCACTCAGCGTCGCGGGCAGAAACTGCCCAGCTACCCGCGCCTGGAGCAGCGCCAATACGACCTGGTATTGCTCGACCCACCCGCCTGGGCCAAAAGCGCCTTCGGCACCGTCGACCTGCTCCGCGACTATCAAAGCCTGCTCAAACCCGCCCTGCTCACCACCGCCGATAACGGCGTGCTGATCTGCTGCAATAACTTGGCAAAGGTCAGCATGGACGACTGGCGTGAACAGGTGCTGCGCTGCGCGGAAAAAGCCGGGCGCCCTGTACGTGATTGGAAAGTGATGACTCCGGGCGCGGATTTCCCATCGCAAGATCAACAGCCGCCCCTGAAAACGCTGATCCTGCAGCTGTAAGATTCGTCCCAAACGCCCGGCTCTTCGGAACCGAAAACCCGTGCCATACTCCAAGGCACTCCTTGTTCGACATAGATGGCGTCACCCATGCCCAAAGGATTGATCCGCGCCGCCGGCGCCTTGTTGACTGCCCTGGCCTTGTACAGCTTGCTGGGCTTTTTGATCCTCCCCGGCATTGGCCTTCGCATTGCCAACCAACAATTGGCCGAGTACGCCACAGTGCCGGCACGCATCGAGCGGATCGAACTGAACCCGTTCAGCCTTGAGCTGACGGTCTGGGGCCTGAAAATAGGTGACCCGGGCAAGGAGCAGCTGGGCTTCGAGCGTCTGTATGCCAACCTTCAGGTCGACAGCCTTTGGACCCGCGCCCTGCATCTGGCCGAAGTGCAACTGGACAAGCCCAAGACCGAATTGCTGTTCAACAAATCCGGCCAATTGAACCTGGCGCAGTTGTTCAAACTACCACCCAGTGAGCCAACACCGACTGATCCTGACGCCAAGCCCTTCCCGCTGCGTGTGGACAACATCAAACTGGCCGGTGGCTATTTGCACTTTGAGGACTTGCGCCCCAGCGAGCCCATCGAATTCCTCTACGACAAACTCGACTTCGAACTGAAGAACCTCAGCACCCTGCCTGAGGACAATGCCGACATGACCCTGGTCGCGGCCGGCCCCGAGGGCGGGCATATCGACTGGAAAGGCAATTTCAGCCTGGTGCCGATCACGTCCCAGGGCACCCTGAAGGTCACCGACGGCAAAATGAAAGCCTGGTGGCCGTATGTGCGCGACGCACTGCCCTTGGTGCTTGAAGATGGCGTACTCAATTTCAGCACCGAATACACCCTCAGCCTGGCCAAAGATACCCAACTGAACCTCACCAACACCGCCGCCAGTATCGCGCCGTTTGCCATCAAGGCGCCGGACGGCCGGCCACTGGTGCGATTGGAGCGTCTGGACGTCAGCGACACCACCGTGGACCTGGCGAAACAGCAAGTGGTCGTCGGCAAAATCCGCAGCAATAAGCTCGAAACCTGGGCCGCGCGTGAGGCTGACGGGCAACTGGACTGGCAAAAACTGTTCGCCAGCCAACCGAGCAAACCGGCCAAGGCACCGGAGCCGGCCAGCGCCCCTGCCACCGCCGACTCGCCCAAGGCAGAACCCGCCGCGCCCAGCAAGCCATGGCAAGTGCTGCTCAAGGATGTGCAATTGCGCAACTACCAAGTGCACCTGGCTGATCGTCAGGCCAAGCCTGCGGTCGCACTGGAACTGGGCCCGCTGAACGTCGACATGCAGAACTTCGACAGCCTCAACGGCAGCCCCTTCAACCTGAAAATCGATAGCGGCTTGGGCAAACAGGGCAAGCTGCAGGCCAGTGGTGAGGTCAACCTCAACCCGGTCAGCGCCAGATTGAAAGTCACGACCCAGGACATCGACCTGCGTGTCGCCCAGTCCTATATCAGCCCTTTCATACGCCTGGAACTGCGTAGCGGCATGCTCGGGAGCAATCTGGACGTCAACCTCAAAAGCACCGAACCGCTGGCACTCCAAGTCACTGGCCGGGCTCAGGTCGACCAACTGCACACCCTCGATACGCTGAAGACCCGCGACTTTCTCAAGTGGCAGCGTCTGGTACTCGAAGGCGTGAATTACCAACATGGCCAAAGCCTGTCGATCGATAAGGTCAACCTGCTGCAGCCCTACGCCCGTTTCATGATCAACGATGATCGCACCACCAACGTTGATGACCTGCTGATTCCGCAGCCGGCGGACACTGGCGCCAAGTCGACAGCCAAACCGGCTGCGAGCAAAGACAAGCCGCTGGGCATTCGCATTGGGCAGATTGCGATCAACGACGGCTCGGCCAACTTTGCCGACTTCAGCCTCACGCCTAACTTCGCCACGGCGATTCAACAGCTCAACGGCCAGATCGGTACCATCGACAGCCGCCAGGCCAAGCCTGCCAGCGTCGACATCAAGGGTAAGGTCGACCGCTATGCGCCCGTGACGATCAAAGGCAGTGTCAACCCGTTCGATCCGATGGCGGCGCTGGACATCGCCACCAGCTTCAAGCGGGTCGAACTGACCACCCTCACGCCTTACTCAGGCAAGTTCGCCGGTTTCCGTATCCGCAAGGGCCGCCTGAACCTCGACTTGCATTACGTGATCACCAAAGGCCAACTGAAAGCCGAAAACAAAGTAGTGGTCGAACAGCTGCAATTGGGGGAAAAAGTCGACAGTGCCGATGCGGTGGATTTACCGATTCGTCTGGCCATCGCACTGCTCAAAGACAGTGACGGCAAGATATCCATCGAGCTGCCCGTCAGTGGCGACCTCAACAATCCCCAATTCAGCGTTATGCCGATCGTTTGGCAGACCCTGCGAAACCTGGTGGTTCGCGCCGCCACGGCGCCTTTTAAATTCATTGGCGGGCTGGTCACCGGCGGTGGTGCCGAAGACTTGGGCAACGTCTCGTTCGCACCGGGCTCCAGCGAATTGAGCAAGGACGCCGAAGGCGCGCTGAATAAACTGGCCACAGCGCTTAAAGAACGCCCTACCCTGCGCCTGGAAATCGAAGGCACTGCCGCCGCCAGCAGCGACGGGCCATTCCTGGCTGAACAACGTCTGGAGCGCGAATACCAATACAACTACTACAAGATGCTGCAGCGTCGGGGAGACAAAGTCCCGGCCCAGGCCTCATTGCTGCAAGTACCGGAAAGCGAGAAAGCGCCCCTGCTGGAAGGCATCTACCGAACCCGCTTGAAACAGCAGCCGCCCGCGGAGTGGAAAGACCTGAGCCGAGACGAGCGTTCGGCGAAGCTTAAGGACGGCGTGATCAAGTTCTGGAGTACCAGTGATGTGCTGTTGCGCCAATTGGGTCAAGACCGTGCCAGCACTATCAAGGACTACTTGGTGGATAAAGGGCAATTGGAAGACGATCGGGTTTACTTCATTGATGCGCAGTTAGGCCAGGCTGAAAAAGACGGTAGCGTGGTGACGCCAATGCATCTGGATGCCGAGTAGTGAGGGGGCGTATCTAGGCGCATTGTGGCTGGGGCCGTGCTCGTAGTGTCCGTCTGGCCCCAAAGACGATGATGCCTACCTCACGCCAAGTCACAGTCTTGGCGTACTTTGAAGGAAGCCCTCAAACGGCTGCAGGCGCAGCCGGTAATTAAGATCAGCCAGCTACCGCAGCCTACGTGGAATGGCGACTAACTAAGGCACGTTAAGCTGGACCGACGCCATCAACGCACTGGCGGCTCTTGACCCATAGCCCAAACTGTTTCATTACCTCAACCACAGGCTCTAACCGCCGTCCGTCGAGTGTGAGCTCATATTCAACCGTGACGGGCACGGTGGGAAATACTGTACGTTTGACGAGACCTGCTTCCTCAAGAGCGCGTAAATCGAGGGTTAACATTCGTTGGGAAATAGCGGGGATGTCCCGCCTAAGCGCATTAAAGCGCTTTGGCCCATTGAGCAGGTATGAGGCAAGGAGCAGACGCCAGCGACCACCGAGCAAACGCATCGCTTCTTCGACCGAGCAGCCAGATATATTGTCTTTCATGGTCAAAATCCTAAACGCATGCAGGTATATTTTTTGTACCTATACTACAAAATAGTGCGTTCTTCCTATTTTATACCTGACATCTAGAATGAGCTGAAACCACCTCTGTGTTGGAATTGAAAGCGCTCGCTCATGCTCTGGAGTCTGTAAATGAAGCTGTACTACATCCCCGCATCTTGCTCCTTATCGCCCCATATCGTCATGAATGAGCTTGGTCTCGACGCCACGCTGGTTAAAGTCGATCACAAGAAACACCTCACCGAATCAGGTGCCGATTACTTCGAGGTCAACAGCTTTGGTTATGTGCCGGCAATCGAGCTGGACGACGGCACTATCCTGCGTGAAGGCCCAGCAATCGTGCAATATTTGGGTGACCTGAGGCCGGAGCTTGGGCTTGTTCCCCCCCATTGCACCCTTGATCGATACCGGCTTCAAGAGTGGCTGAGTTTCCTGGCGTCTGAGATTCATAAGGGGTTCATTCCGCTGTTGTACTCCACACTCGCAGGTAAATACGTAGACACTGCCAAGCCGAAGTTGGAGAAGCGCTTCGCCTGGATTGACGAACAGTTGAGTACTCGCCCATACCTCATGGGTGATTCCTTCACTGTGGCGGATGCCTATTTGTTCGCATTGACAGGCTGGGGGCAGGCCGCGTGGCTGACCAGTTATTACAGGGCCGACATTCACTTCGACAATTTGCCTAACCTACATGCCTGGTATGACCGGGTTAAAGTGCGTCCTGCCGTTCAAAAAGCGTTGCAAGACGAAGGTCTTGCGTGAACGTGGGTGCAGGCCGATTCGAGATAGCTATGGACAATCAATACTAGCTCCCCCGGTGCAATAGGCTCGCTTATTGCAGTCGGCCTTAAAATAGAACAGGCCCCGACACAAAGTGCCGGGGCCTGTAATGACCACATCCGTGTAGTCGGTCGCATGAATCTCAGAGGTGCATTGAGTGGATATCTAACTCACGCGCCGCCGCCGCTAAGCTCAGACGAACCATTGAGCGTTACTCAGCTTTCAGGCCATCAGCCGATACAGCTTTCACGCCTTTGATTTTCTTGGTGATCGCAACAGCAGTGGCTTTCTGCGATTCGGTCACTGGGGTAGCGGACGACAGGGAAACCACACCTTTGTTGGTCTCGACCTTGATGTCAGTGCCAGGAATGCCTTTTTCGGTTACCAGGTCAGCTTTCACCTTGGTGGTGATCCAAGTATCCGAAGTGGCTTCTTTGGACTTGTCGATGTTGTCAGCCTTTGCAGCGCCGCCAGCCATCAGGCCATCAGCGGAAACAGCGGTAACACCTTTGATTTTCTTGGTGATAGCTACGGCAGTCGCCTTCTGCGAGTCCGAAATTGCTACATCGGAAGACAGGGAAACCACGCCTTTGTTGGTTTCAACCTTGATGTCCGAACCTGGAATGCCTTTTTCGGTCAGCAGGTCAGCTTTGACTTTGGTGGTGATCCAGGTATCCGAAGTGGACTCTTTAGCCTTGGTCATCTCGCCAGCAGCCAGGGTCATCGGCGCCTGAGTAGGTTGGGCGAAGGCAGCGTTGGCCATAGCCAGGGTCAGAGCGGTAGCTGTTGCGGTAGCGAGAGCGAACTTCTTCATACGAGTAACTCCTGTTTTATTAAAAGTCTGCAGCGTGTAAACCTCAATGCTGCAGCGTTAACAGGGATATTGCAGACACTGTGCCAATTCTATTCTTGCTATTAAAACCTTTAAAAACAATGACTTACAAATCAACACCATTTCCGGAATCGTGCATATTGCATGAAGCCCTCAACACCTGCATGCAAGTTGCGGCATTTGGGTTTTCATTAACCGTCTGATTTTTAGGCATTTTCCAGCAGCCATAAAAAAAGGACTCCGAAGAGTCCTTTTTTTAGCTTGAGAACTAGGGGTAATTAAACGCCCGAGGCTTTGGCCGCTGCTACGTCTTTGATGGACAGTTTGATACGGCCGCGGTTGTCCACGTCCAGTACCAGTACTTCCACTTCCTGGCCTTCTTTGAGGATATCGGTCACCTTCTCAACGCGAGCGTCGCTCAACATGGAGATGTGAACCAGACCGTCCTTGCCTGGCAGGATGTTGACGAATGCGCCGAAGTCGACAATGCGCTCAACCTTACCTACGTAGATTTTGCCGATCTCAGCTTCTGCAGTGATGCCCAGCACGCGCTGACGTGCAGCTTCCGCAGCTTCCTTGGTTTCGCCGAAGATCTTGATCGAACCATCGTCTTCGATATCGATCGAGGCCTTGGTTTCTTCGCAGATCGCACGGATGGTCGCGCCGCCTTTACCGATAACGTCACGGATTTTGTCGGTGTCGATCTTCATCGCGATCATGGTCGGAGCGTTTTCCGACAGTTCGGTACGCGACTGACCAATGATCTGGTTCATCTGGCCGAGGATGTTCAGGCGCGCTTCAAGGGCTTGGCCCAGAGCGATTTCCATGATTTCTTCGGTGATGCCTTTGATCTTGATGTCCATCTGCAGCGCAGTAACACCTTTAGCGGTACCGGCTACTTTGAAGTCCATGTCGCCCAAATGGTCTTCGTCACCCAGGATGTCGGTCAGGACGGCAAACTTCTCGCCTTCCTTCACCAGGCCCATGGCGATACCGGCAACCGGCGCCTTCATCGGCACACCGGCGTCCATCAATGCCAGGGAAGCACCGCACACGGAAGCCATGGAGCTGGAACCGTTGGACTCAGTGATTTCCGATACGACACGGATGGTGTACGGGAACACGTCAGCAGCCGGCAGCATGGCCTGAACCGAACGACGGGCCAGACGGCCGTGACCGATTTCGCGACGACCCGCACCGCCCATGCGACCGCACTCGCCCACCGAGAACGGAGGGAAGTTGTAGTGCAGCATGAAGGGGTCTTTTTTCTCGCCTTCCAGGGTGTCCAGCAGTTGTGCGTCACGGGCAGTGCCCAGGGTCGCAACTACCAGTGCCTGAGTTTCACCACGGGTGAACAGGGCCGAACCGTGAGTCTTCGGCAGAACGCCGACTTCGATGTTCAGCGGGCGCACGGTACGGGTATCGCGGCCGTCGATACGTGGCTTGCCGTTAACGATGTTTTCGCGAACGGTGCGGTATTCGATTTCACCAAATGCAGCTTTGACGTCGCTGGCGGAAGGCTGGCCTTCTTCACCGGACAGCTTAGCCACCACCTGATCCTTCAACTCGCCCAGGCGAGCGTAACGGTCGGCCTTGACGGTGATGGTGTAGGCGTCGGAGATGGCAGCGCCGAACTCAGAACGGATGGTGCCCAGCAGTTCGGTAGCTTCGGCTTGCGGAGCCCAGGTCCAGGTTGGCTTGGCGGCTTCAGCAGCCAGCTCGGTGACCGCTTTGATAACGGCCTGGAATTCGTCATGGGCGAACAGTACAGCGCCCAGCATCTGGTCTTCAGTCAGCTCTTTGGCTTCCGATTCAACCATCAGTACGGCTTCCGAGGTACCGGCAACGACCATGTCCAGGCTCGACGCTTTCAGTTGCTCGTAAGTCGGGTTCAGCAGGTAACCGGTGCTTTCGTGGAACGCAACGCGGGCAGCGCCGATCGGGCCATCGAAAGGAATGCCGGAGATGGCCAGGGCAGCCGAAGTACCGATCATCGCAGCGATGTCCGGATCGGTCTTCTTGCTGGTGGACACGACGGTGCAGACAACCTGCACTTCGTTCATGAAGCCTTCAGGGAACAGCGGACGGATCGGACGGTCGATCAGTCGGGAAGTCAGGGTTTCTTTCTCGGAAGGACGACCTTCGCGCTTGAAGAAACCGCCAGGGATCTTACCGGCAGCGTAAGTCTTTTCCTGGTAGTGAACGGAAAGAGGGAAGAAGCCTTTGCTAGGGTCAGCGGTCTTGGCGCCAACAACGGTCACCAATACGGTAACGTCATCATCAACGGTAACCAGCACTGCGCCGGAGGCTTGACGGGCGATACGGCCTGTCTCGAGGGTAACGGTCGACTGACCGAACTGAAATTTTTTGATAACCGGGTTCACGGTGTCCTACCTTCTTTGTGGCTCTTGGGGAACTTGTCTTCTTGCGAAATTCTTGGGCAATGCCGGGAATCGGCCCGACGCTCGTCCAGGGTAAAACGTGTATCCAGATAAAACTTGAGGCTGGGAGCCTGCCATGGGCCAGCGGGATTCCACTGACACACGGCAGACAACCAACCTCTAGCGCAATCGCTTATTAGCGACGCAGACCCAGGCGACCGATCAGAGTCTGATAACGACCCAGATCTTTGCCTTTCAGGTAGTCCAGCAGCTTACGGCGCTGGTTTACCATGCGGATCAGACCACGACGGGAGTGGTGGTCTTTACCGTTGGCCTTGAAGTGACCTTGCAGCTTGTTGATGTTGTGGGTCAGCAGTGCAACTTGCACTTCTGGCGAACCAGTGTCACCAACAGCTTGCTGATAGTCAGCTACGATTTGTGCTTTTTCTTGAACGTCGAGAGCCATGAGGCAATCCTTTTTTCAGGAAACCACCCAAAGGGAAGTTTCAACAGGCCAGGGACAAATCCCTGTATCTAAAAATGAGTGTTGACCATGCCTGTTAACAGCCACACTCGTTCGGTCATTCTGACCGAATCAGTCGACGCGGCGCGATGCGCCCGTCTTCGCTCACTTCACCGATACCGATAAAGCGACCGTTGTGATCCTGTACTCGCACCATACCGAACTTCGGGGCATCCGGAGCGCGTACCGGTTGGCCGTTGAGCCAGTAGAACGCGCTGTGTTCCGAGAAGTGCAGCAATGGCCAATCCAGCAGCCCACTGTCCGATGGCATCAGGAAGCGATCAACCGCTTCATTACCGCCTTCGGCATGCACCGCTTCCAACTCTTCCAACGTCACCGTCTGGGCCAGACTGAAAGGCCCGGCCTGGGTGCGTCGCAGTTCTGCAACGTAGGCACCGCAACCGAGCTTTTCACCGATATCTTCCACCAGGGTACGGATATAGGTGCCTTTGCTGCAGTCCACGGCCAAACGCGCGGTATCGCCTTCACAGGCGAGCAATTCCAAGCGCGCAATAGTAACAGAACGCGGTTCACGCTCCACTACTTCACCCGCACGCGCCAACTTGTAAAGGGGCTGGCCATCACGCTTGAGCGCCGAGTACATAGGCGGTATCTGGCTGATTTCTCCACGAAAAGCGGGTAAAACAGCCTCGATATCAGCACGACCAACGGTCACGTCACGAACCTGCAGAACATCGCCTTCGGCGTCGGCCGTGGTAGTGGTCTTGCCCAGTTGCATCAGGGTTTCGTAACCCTTGTCGGAATCGAGCAGGTATTGCGAGAACTTGGTGGCCTCGCCGAAGCACAGCGGCAATACGCCCGTAGCCAGCGGATCGAGACTACCTGTGTGCCCGGCCTTCTCAGCGTTGAGCAACCAGCGGACCTTCTGCAGCGCTGCATTGGAGGTAAAGCCAATGGGTTTGTCGAGCAGAATGATGCCGCTGACGTTACGACGGATACGTTTGACCTGAGCCACCGCTTACTCCTTGGCGTCTTCAGGTGCGGACGGGTGCTGGCTGTCTTCAGCCACGGCGCGCTCAATCAGTGCCGACAGATGCGCACCACGCACCACACTTTCATCGTAGTGGAAGTGCAGTTGGGGAACGCTGCGCAGCTTCATTTCACGGGCCAACTGCATGCGCAGGAAACCTGCTGCAGCGTTGAGCACCTTGATGCTTTGCGCTATTTCTTCGCTGTTATCCTGCCCCATCACGGTGATGAAGATCTTCGCGTGGCCCACGTCACGGCTCACCTCAACAGCGGTGATGGTGACCAGGCCAACGCGCGGGTCTTTGACTTCGCGACGGATCAGTTGAGCCAACTCACGCTGCATCTGATCGCCGATACGCTGGGTACGGCTGTATTCTTTTGCCATGTCTTGTTACCTGTTACTGCCACACGGTGAAACCCGTGGGGTCTGAAAGCGGCAAACGCCCGGCCTGACAAAAGCCAGACCGGGCGTTGCGTTTAGAGTCCGTACACGGTGCGGGGCATTTGCATACCCACTCGCCGCGTGGCTCCGGAAGTGCGCGAGTTAGAGGCTGCGAGCAACCTGAACCTTCTCGAAGACTTCGATCTTGTCGCCAACCTTGACGTCGTTGTAGCTCTTGACGCCGATACCGCATTCCATGCCGGCACGCACTTCGGAAGCGTCATCCTTGAAGCGGCGCAGGGATTCCAGCTCGCCTTCGAAGATAACGATGTCTTCACGCAGTACACGGATTGGGCGGTTACGGTACACAGTGCCTTCGACAACCATGCAACCGGCGATCGCACCGAATTTCGGCGAGCGGAACACGTCACGCACCTCGGCGATACCCAGGATGTTCTCCCGGACGTCGCTGCCAAGCATGCCGGTAAGGGCTTTCTTGACGTCTTCAATGATGTCGTAGATGACGTTGTAGTAACGCATGTCCAGGCCTTCCTGCTCGACGATCTTGCGAGCGCCGGCATCGGCACGCACGTTGAAGCCGAACAGTACAGCGTTGGAAGCCAGTGCCAGGTTGGCGTCGGATTCGGTGATACCACCGACACCGCCACCGACAACGCGCACTTGCACTTCGTCGTTACCCAGGCCGTTCAAGGCGCCGTTCAACGCTTCGAGGGAACCACGTACGTCGGATTTGAGGACGATGTTAAGCGTCTTCTTCTCTTCCTGGCCCATGTTCTCGAAGATGTTTTCAAGCTTGCCGGCGTGAGCACGGGCCAGTTTGACTTCGCGGAACTTGCCTTGACGGAACAGAGCCACTTCACGGGCTTTCTTCTCGTCGGCAACCACGCTCATCTCGTCGCCAGCGTCCGGGGTACCGTCCAGGCCGAGAATCTCGACTGGAATGGCCGGACCGGCTTCCTTGATTGGCTTACCGTTCTCGTCGAGCATGGCACGTACACGGCCGTAGTTCGAACCGACCAGAACCATGTCGCCTTGGCGCAGGGTACCGTCTTGAACCAGCACCGTCGCAACCGGGCCACGGCCCTTGTCGAGGCGGGATTCGACCACGACACCGCGGCCAGGAGCCGATGGTGTTGCGGTCAGTTCCAGAACTTCGGCTTGCAACAGAACGGCTTCAAGCAGTTCGTCAACGCCGGTACCCATTTTCGCGGAGACCGGTACGAATGGAGTGTCACCACCCCACTCTTCGGAAGTCACGCCATGAACCGACAGTTCGCTACGGATGCGATCAAGATCGGCGCCCGGCTTGTCGATTTTGTTCACAGCTACAACCAAAGGAACGCCAGCAGCCTTGGCGTGCTGAACGGCCTCGATGGTTTGTGGCATCACGCCGTCGTCCGCCGCAACCACCAGGATCACGATGTCGGTCGCCTTGGCACCACGGGCACGCATTGCGGTAAACGCGGCGTGACCAGGGGTGTCAAGGAACGTCACCATGCCACGGTCGGTTTCAACGTGGTAAGCACCAATGTGCTGGGTGATACCACCGGCCTCGCCCGCAGCCACCTTGGCACGACGGATGTAGTCGAGCAGGGAGGTTTTACCGTGGTCAACGTGGCCCATTACGGTCACAACCGGTGCACGGGAAACCGCTTCACCTTCAAACTTCAGGGACTCGGCCAGGGAATCTTCCAGGGCGGTGTCGCTGACCAGGGTCACTTTGTGGCCCAGCTCTTCAGCAACCAGTTGAGCAGTTTCCTGATCCAGTACCTGGTTGATGGTGGCCGGAGTGCCCAGCTTGAACATGAACTTGATAATTTCAGCAGCCTTGACCGACATCTGCTGGGCCAGATCGCCCACAGTGATGGTCTCGCCGATCTTCACTTCGCGCACAACAGGGCCGGTTGGGCTCTGGAAACCGTGGGCGTTGCGTTTCTTCAGCTTGGCCTTGCCGCGACCACCGCGACGGAAGCCATCGCTCTCTTCGTCGGTAGTACGTGGGGCAACGCGTGGAGCAGGCGCTTTCTCTTTGACCGAAGCACGATGCGGAGCGTTTTTACGCTCGCCATCGCCGCCGCCGCGACGATTGTTATCGTCGGCACGTGGTTTGTCCGGACGACGGGGCTCTTCACGCTTACGGTCAGCTGCAGGGGCTGGTGCAGCGGCAACCGGAGCGGCCTCACGCACAGCTTCAACAGGTGCACTTGGCGCGGCAACCGCTTCAGTGGCAGCAGGTTGCGCAGCAGCAGGCTGGCGACGCGCTTCTTCTTCGGCGCGGCGCTTGGCTTCTTCTTCAGCCTTCTGACGTGCAGCATTTTCTACTGCGCGACGTTCTTCCAGTTCACGTTTGCGCTCGGCTTCGATTTCTTCCGGGCTGCGCTGTACGAAGACTTTCTTCTTGCGTACTTCAACGCTGATGCTCTTGCTACCCGCAACACGCAGGGTGCTGGTGGTTTTGCGCTGCAATGTAATCTTGCGCGGTTCTTCCACTTTCGCCTTGTGGCTGCTCTTCAAGTGAGTCAGCAAAGACTGCTTCTCACTATCGCTCACACCTTCATCGGCGGCGGTGTGCGGCAGACCTGCCTCACGCATCTGCTGCAACAGGCGCTCTACCGGTGTTTTGACCTCATCGGCCAGTTGTTTCACCGTGACTTGCGTCATGCACTTCTCTCCTCAGGCCGCGCCTAGTTACTCGAACCAATGGGCTCGGGCGGCCATGATCAACTTGCCGGCACGATCTTCGTCAATGCCGTCGATGTCGAGCAGATCGTCAATAGACTGCTCGGCCAGGTCTTCGCGGGTAATTACGCCGCGCACCGCCAGTTCCATCGCCAAATCCTTGTCCATACCCTCAAGCGAGAGCAGGTCTTCGGCCGGATGGGCGTCTGCCAGCTTTTCCTCAGTAGCGATGGCTTTAGTCAACAAGCGATCCTTGGCCCGAGCGCGAAGCTCGTTGACGATATCTTCGTCAAAGCCGTCGATGTTGAGCATTTCTTCCAACGGTACGTAGGCAATCTCTTCCAGGCTGGTGAAACCTTCATCTACCAGAACCTGTGCCAATTCTTCATCGACTTCCAACTCTTCGATGAAGTTGCGCAGGATGTCGCCGGTTTCAGCTTGCTGCTTAGCCTGGATGTCCGATTCGGTCATCACGTTCAGGGTCCAACCGGTCAGTTGGCTGGCCAGACGCACGTTCTGACCACCACGACCAATGGCCTGAGCCAGATTGTCTGCGCCAACGGCGATGTCCATGGCATGGGCATCTTCGTCAACGATAATTGCCGCCACTTCAGCCGGCGACATGGCGTTGATCACGAACTGCGCCGGGTTATCGTCCCACAGGACGATATCCACACGCTCACCGCCCAACTCACCGGACACCGCCTGAACGCGCGAACCGCGCATACCAATACAAGCGCCCTGCGGGTCGATACGTTTGTCCTTGGAGCGGACCGCGATTTTGGCGCGCGAACCCGGGTCACGGGACGCAGCCATCACTTCGATCAGACCTTCGGCAATTTCCGGCACCTCGATACGGAACAGCTCGATCAGCATTTCCGGTGCGGTACGCGACAGGATCAACTGAGGGCCGCGGTTCTCGGTGCGGATTTCCTTGAGCAGCGCACGCAAACGCACGCCGACACGGAAGGTTTCGCGAGAGATGATGTCTTCACGGGCCAGCAACGCTTCGGCGTTGTTACCCAGGTCGACGATCACATTGTCGCGAGTTACTTTTTTAACGGTACCGGAGATGATCTCACCCAGGCGTTCGCGATAGGCGTCAACGACTTGAGCGCGCTCGGCTTCGCGAACCTTCTGCACGATGACCTGTTTAGCAGTCTGTGCAGCAATACGGCCGAATTCAATCGATTCGATCTTTTCTTCGACGACATCACCGACCTTTGCGCCAGGGTGCGTTTCAGCAACCTTGCTCGGCCAGGTTTCGATGGCCGGATCATCAAGATCGGCTTCTTCGACGACCGTCCAGCGACGGAAAGTCTCATAGGCACCGGTGTGGCGGTTAATTTCCACACGCAGATCAACTTCGTCTTCAAAACGCTTTTTGGTAGCAGTGGCCAAAGCCAGCTCCAACGCTTCAAAAATCACGTTTGCCGGTACGCCCTTTTCATTGGATACCGACTCAACAACCAGCAGTACTTCTTTGCTCATCGTACGCCTCGCCTTTCGCAAGCCATTGGATCCGCGGGATCCGCGTCTCAGTCAAAACTGGGAATAATGTTGGCCTTGTCGACCATATCGATCGGCAACAGGAACTCATGGTCTTCTACCTGCACCACGACGTCCTGCTCTTCTACACCGCGTAGAAGGCCCTGAAAGTTGCGTCGCCCTTCAAAGGGAGATCGCAGCTTGATCTTCACTTGTTCACCGACATATTTAGCAAACTGCTCGAGAGTGAACAGTGGGCGTTCCATGCCTGGCGAGGAAACTTCAAGGGTGTACTCAACGGAAATTGGATCTTCAACATCCAACACACCACTGATCTGACGGCTGACAATGGCACAATCGTCCACCAGCACGCCGCCCTCTTTATCGATATAAACGCGCAACATTGAGTGGCGACCTTGAGCCGAAAACTCAATACCCCAGCATTCATAGCCTAGGGCCACGACCACCGGGGCCAGCAAGGCCTGCAACTCTTCTAGCTTGCTCGACACCTGAACCCCCTCGTGCATGTATGTGCATGCTGTGCAAAATAAAAAAATGGGCGAAACGCCCATCCTTGAAACGCCGTCGAACAGCGGCGTTGAAAGTGTCCAGCTAACAAAAAGCCCCTTAAAAGGGGCTCCGCTAAAACTGGTTGCGGGGGCCGGATTTGAACCGACGACCTTCGGGTTATGAGCCCGACGAGCTACCAGACTGCTCCACCCCGCGACAAAGCTGGGGCGGAAGTATACGACCGATCCCTTACAGGGTCAATGTAACCTTCCACCTACAAGAAAGCCCGCAACAGCGGGCTCTCCTGATAATTGGTACCGAGAAGGGGACTCGAACCCCTACACCCTATGGGCACAACCACCTCAAGGTTGCGTGTCTACCAATTCCACCACCTCGGCAATACAGCGTTTAAAACCCTTCTTACTTCTGCTCTTGAGCTGGAGGTACGTCAGTCGCTGGAGTAGCCGACTTTTGCTCTTGAAGCACCGGGACATCATCAGAAGCCGGTTTTGCTTTAGGTACTTCTAACACTGCTGGATCTGGCAAACCTACTTGAGTCAGCATATGAGCTTTCTCTTTAGCAAAGTAACCTAACCCCAAGCTGGTTATGAAGAAACCGGCGGCAAGTATAGCAGTAAACTTACTAAGAAAGGTAGAGGAACCTTGGCTTCCGAACACAGTATTTGAAGCACCTGCACCGAAAGACGCACCAGCATCCGCACCTTTACCCTGTTGCAACAAAACCAGGGCAACTACGCCCAGGGCAGCCAACAGATGAAAAACGACTACGACTGTTTCCAGCATTTTTTCAGTTTCCCGCGGCGCGACAAATCGCACCGAACTCATCTGCATTCAGGGAAGCTCCACCAATGAGCCCCCCATCGATATCCGGCATGCCGAACAGTTCGACCGCATTGGCCGCCTTCACGCTGCCGCCGTATAGAAGACGCACACCTTGTGCGACTTCAGAATTCTCTGCCGCCAACTGAGCGCGGATGGCTGCGTGCACATCCTGCGCCTGTTGCGGTGTAGCAGTCAGCCCGGTACCAATGGCCCAGACCGGCTCATAAGCAATGACCGCCTTTGCAAACGCGCCAACGCCCAACTCTTCAATGATGCTGCCAAGCTGACGCGAGACAACCTCAAGAGTCTTGCCGGATTCGCGCTGCTCCAGGGTCTCCCCTATACACAACACAGGAACCAGGCCACATGCTTGTGCTGCTGCGAACTTGCGATTGAGGGTGCCATCCCGCTCACCCATTATCTGGCGACGCTCGGAATGCCCAACAAGCACAAATGAACATCCCGCGTCGACCAACTGACTTGGCGCAATCTCGCCAGTCAAAGCACCTTGCATGGCCTCCACTGCAGAATTCTGCGCGCCGACCTGAATCGACTTACCTTTCAAGCCATCAACCACCTGGGTGATATGCAAGCAAGGCGGGAAAACCGCAACATCAACACCGCTAGGCAAAGCCAAGTGACGAAGGCCATTGATCAGCTCAGCGACACTGGCGCGGGTACCGTGCATCTTCCAGTTACCAGCTACCATAGTGCGACGCATGCTGTACCTCGTCGGTCAAAGTGGGCGCAGATGTTACCCAACCACATCATCACTGGCAAGCCGAATTCAGGCGCAAACTTCAGTTACCAGTTTCGCCAGGTCTTCTGCATGGCCACGGACCTGTATTTCATCTTCCCCTTCGACCATGACACGCACCAGAGGCTCGGTCCCGGACTTACGCAACAACACGCGTCCACGGCCAGCCATCGCTTGGGTCACGCGCTCGCACGCTTCCTTAACAGCAGGGTGCTCGATTGGGTTTTCGCCACCGGCAAAGCGCACATTGAGCAGCACCTGCGGGCATTTACGCATGGCCTGACGCGCTTGAGCGAGGCTCTCTTCACGACGCCGCAGCGCAAGCAACACCTGCAATGCAGCGATAATGGCATCACCTGTCGTGGTGTGCTGGAAGCAGACAACATGCCCGGAGTTCTCGCCCCCCACCTGCCAATTTCGCTCCAGGAGCTCAGCAATCACATAACGGTCCCCAACATTCGCGCGAATGAAAGGAATGCCTAATTCCGCCAGAGCCAACTCAAGGCCCAGATTGCTCATCAGTGTCCCAACGACACCGCCCTGTAACTTGTTACGCTCATGCAGATCGCGAGCAATGATGAATAACAGATCATCACCGTCTACTACAGTACCGGTGTGATCCACCATCAACACACGGTCACCGTCGCCATCAAAGGCAATCCCCAGATCGGCATGCTGAGCCAAAACTGCGGCCTGCAATTGCTCCATATGAGTAGAACCGCAATTCTCGTTGATGTTCAAACCGTTAGGCTGGGCCGACAGCACTGTCACATCAGCGCCCAACTCCTTGAATACGCTTGGCGCCACTTTGTAAGTCGCACCGTGAGCGCAATCGACAACGATTTTAAGGCCAGCGAAATTAGTACTGCTTGGCACACTGCTTTTGCAAAATTCGATGTAGCGGCCCGATGCATCATTGATACGTGACACTTTGCCCAACTTACTGGACTCGACCACTGTCATGGGGGCATCCAGCAACTCCTCGATCATTAACTCGATTTCGTCCGGCAGTTTAGTGCCCTGCCCAGAGAAGAATTTGATGCCGTTGTCGTCGTGAGGGTTGTGAGAAGCGCTGATCACAATACCGGCCTCAGCATGAAACGTGCGCGTCAGGTAAGCGATCGCCGGCGTAGGCATTGGCCCCAACAACATCACATCCGCACCTGCAGCTGACAAACCAGCCTCAAGCGCTGATTCAAACATGTAACCGGAAATTCGAGTGTCCTTCCCCACCAGGATGCGGCACGCCCCCATACTGCGGAACGCCATGCCTGCCGCCCACCCCAACTTGAGCATAAAATCAGGAGTAATGGGAAACTCGCCGACCCGACCACGAATACCGTCGGTGCCAAAATATTTTTTAGTCATAAGTGCTCCATCATTCTTATTCGGCTGATTCTACTGCGGCAATCATACGCACCACGTCAACGGTCTCGGCGACATCATGCACGCGCAAAATCCGTGCACCTTTGGTCATGGCAAGCGCCGCCAGTGCAAGGCCGCCATACAGACGTTCGCCAACAGGACGATTCAACGCCAGCCCAATCATGCTCTTGCGCGACACCCCGACCAACAGGGGACGACCAAGGGCATGCAAGGACTCCATGTGTTTGAACAAACTTAAATTGTGCTGCAAAGTCTTGGCGAATCCAAAACCCGGATCCAGGATGAGCTGCTCCGGCGCTATTCCGACTGCCGCGCACTGAGCGATTCGCTCAGCCAGGAAACCCGTTACCTCACCTACCAGATCATCGTAATGGGGGTCGTCCTGCATATTCCCGGGCTCACCGAGCATATGCATCAGGCACACCGGCAATCCTGTAGCCGCAGCCGCATCCAAGGCTCCATCACGCCGTAGAGACCGCACATCATTGATCAATCCAGCCCCAAGTCGCGCGGTTTCGCGCATGACAGCCGGAGTCGATGTATCAACGGAGATGATCACATCCAGCTCACGTGCGATGCGCTCGACAATGGGAGCAACCCGCTCCAACTCCTCAAGTGGAGAAACTATACGAGCACCAGGCCGAGTCGATTCGCCGCCGACATCGATCAAGGTCGCACCAGCCGCCACCATCGCCTCGGCATGACGCAACGCTGCATCCTGCTGACTGAATCGGCCGCCGTCGGAAAAGGAATCGGGGGTTACATTGAGAATGCCCATGACATGCGTATGGGCCAAATCAAGAACCCGGTTGCCGCAAGGCAACCGGGTGGAGGACAACACAGAAGTCATTTCAAACCTTAGTGGTCAGCCGCAGGGCCGCCGATTGGGGTCTCAGGGCGTTCATTCTGAACAACGGGCGGAGTACCCGAGGTACCTGAACCACCCTCCCAGTCACGAGGCTCGCGCGGCGGACGACCCGCCATGATGTCGTCGATCTGATCAGCATCAATGGTTTCGTACTTCATCAGCGCATCGGCCATCGCGTCGAGCTTGTCGCGATTATCCGTGAGGATCTGCTTAGCAGTGCCGTAGCACTGATCAATGATGCTGCGCACCTCGGAATCGATCAGCTTGGCAGTCTCACCGGAGAAACTGGCATTTTGACCGCCACCACCACGCCCCAAGAACACTTCGCCATCTTCCTCGGCATACATAAGAGGGCCGAGTTTTTCGGACAAGCCCCACTTGGTCACCATATTTCGTGCAATCTGGCTGGCGCGCATGATGTCGTTGGAGGCGCCGGTGGTCACACCGTCAAAACCCAAGGTCATCTCTTCGGCAATCCGCCCGCCATACAGCGAACAGATCTGACTGATCAGCGCGCGCTTGGAGAGGCTATAACGGTCTTCCTCAGGCAGGAACATAGTCACGCCAAGTGCCCGGCCTCGTGGAATGATCGACACCTTGTAGACCGGGTCGTGCTCAGGCACAACGCGGCCCACAATAGCGTGACCAGCCTCGTGGTAAGCAGTGTTCTGCTTCTCTTTTTCGGACATAACCATGGATTTGCGCTCGGCGCCCATCATGATCTTGTCTTTTGCCAGCTCGAATTCTTTCATTTCAACAATGCGCTTGCCGGTACGCGCTGCAAACAACGACGCCTCGTTCACCAAGTTGGCAAGGTCGGCACCGGAAAAACCTGGGGTGCCACGAGCAATCACCGCAGGAGCAACGTCGTCGCCCATCGGCACTTTGCGCATATGAACTTTCAGAATCTGCTCGCGTCCACGAATGTCCGGCAGGCCAACCACGACCTGACGGTCGAAACGGCCTGGACGCAGTAACGCGGGGTCAAGCACATCAGGACGGTTGGTTGCGGCGATGACGATAATGCCGTCATTCATCTCGAAACCATCCATCTCCACGAGCAATTGGTTGAGCGTTTGCTCGCGCTCATCGTGACCACCGCCCATGCCCGCACCACGATGACGACCAACGGCGTCAATTTCGTCGATAAAGATAATGCACGGCGCATGCTTCTTAGCTTGCTCGAACATATCGCGAACACGGCTTGCGCCGACACCGACGAACATTTCGACAAAGTCAGAACCGGAAATCGTGAAGAACGGCACCTTGGCTTCACCAGCAATCGCCTTGGCCAGCAAGGTTTTACCAGTACCCGGAGGACCGACCATCAGCACACCGCGCGGAATACGCCCACCAAGGCGCTGAAATTTGCCCGGATCGCGCAGGAACTCGACGAGCTCGCCCACTTCCTCTTTAGCTTCATCACAACCGGCAACGTCGGCCAGAGTGGTTTTCACCTGATCTTCGGAGAGCAGGCGTGCCTTGCTCTTCCCGAAGCTCATCGGCCCACCCTTGCCTCCCGCGCCGCCTTGCATCTGGCGCATGAAGAACATGAACACAGCAATGATCACCAGGATTGGGAAGCTGGCTACCAATAGCTGGGTCCAGATGCTCTGTTGCTCCGGCTGCTTACCTTCAACGACGACATGGTTGTCCACCAGATCGCCGATCAGACCGTTGTCCTGGATTGCCGGACGAATCGTCTTGAAGCTGTCGCCATCGGTGCGTTTGCCGGTGATCACGTAGCCATCAACCGCTACGCGCTCGACCTTTCCATCCTTAACTTGCTGGATGAAGTCGGAATAGTTGAGGGTCTGCGGCTCGTTAGGGCTGGAGAAGTTGTTCATCACCGTCACCAGGACAGCCGCGATGATCAACCACAGGATCAGATTCTTTGCCATATCGTTCAATTAACTACCCTCTGAAGCAAGCTCCGCTGCTGGCGCGCGCTTCGCATGATATTCACCGACCTAACTTACTACATTACCTACAACTCTGGCAGGCACCGTCTGTAACCCTTTGTGAAACTTTGACTACACAATATTCGTAAAGCTTCATGACGAAAGCGATATAAAAAAACCTATCGACTCCGTTGAAACCTTCAAAGACGCTCATCACTCGCGGCGCCTTCGATGCCACGGAACCCTCGAGCCAACAGATATTGCTCGCGGGATCGATCCCTTGAGGAGTCCGGCTTGCGCATCTGCACCTTATCGAACAGCTTACGGATATTCTTGTGGTACTCGTCAAAACCTTCACCCTGGAAGACTTTGACCAGGAAATCACCGCCTGGGCGCAATACACGCCCTGCCAGATCCAACGCCAATTCACACAGGAACATGGCGCGTGGCATATCAACTGCCGGTAATCCACTCATATTGGGTGCCATGTCGGAAATCACAAGGTCCACCTGCGAATTTCCTACAGCCTCAAGGATCTCGGCCAGCACGGCATCCTGAGTGAAATCACCATGAACAAAGGTCACATCCGGGATGCTGTCCATCTCCAGGATGTCGGACGCGATCAACCGCCCCTGACCACCAATCAGACGACTGGCCACCTGCGACCAACCACCTGGGGCTGCCCCCAAGTCGATAACGCTCATGCCTGGCCGGAATAATTTATCCTTGTCCTGCAGCTCCAGCAGCTTATAGCTAGCCCGGGAGCGGTAGCCGTCCTTCTGCGCCTTTTTGACGTAAGGATCGTTGAAATGTTCTTTTAGCCAGTTAAGGCTGGTTTTGGAACGGGCCACGGGCCACCTCGAAAATAAAACGGGTCGTGATTAACTGGGCGGTCCCGGACTCGCTCGGGTAAACTGGCCGCCGCTTTTTACAAGATCAGACGCAGGGGTCAGATTATGCCGCTCACTCAAGAGCAGAAGAAACAGTACAAATCCATTGGCCACCATCTGAAACCAGTTCTGATTGTGGCAGACAACGGTTTGACTGAGGGTGTGCTAGCCGAATTCGAGCGCGCACTCAACGATCACGAACTGATCAAAATCAAGGTCAACATCCTTGATCGCGAAGCACGTCTGGCCGCCATTGCAGAACTGTGCAAAGTGGGCAAAGCAGATCTGGTTCAGGTTATCGGCAAGATGGCGCTGCTGTATCGCAAGAATTTCAGCGTCAACAAGCAACTGTCGAACGTTCATCGCTTCAAATGAGAAAAGAGTCAAGGGCGTGCTTTGCGCGCCCCGCCACTCCATCCCGGCGCAGGCTGCACAACTAGCACGAGCCCCGAGAAACCTAGCACAAGATAGCTGAATAGCCGCCAGCGCAACGCCTCAGGCAGCCAGAGATGCACGACGCAGTACATCGCGCAAGCATACAGCGCCATCAACAGCAGTTGCCCTCGAATATCCCGCCACAAACTCTCCAAACCTTCAGCCTTGATCAACACCAATGCTTGAAGCAATACGCACGCTGCCGCAAAGCCCACCAACAACGCACTGAGCATTCCGTCGAGCTCATCGATCAGCAACGGCGCCAAGCCAATCAAACCGAGTGCCGGCAGCACCCCAATATGGAGCAGCCACAAACCACCGACCCACAACATCTGAGTGAGTTGCCAGAGCATGGCGCCCGCACGAAGCGGGCGCCGCCTTTCAGATGTGACGAACTTCGACAATCTCGTACTCGATCACGCCACTTGGCGTTTTGACGGCGACCACGTCACCCTCTTCCTTGGCGATCAAGGCACGTGCAATAGGCGAACCGACAGAGATTTTGCCCTGCTTGATGTCAGCCTCGTCCTCACCCACGATGTGGTAAGTCACGCTTTCGTCCGTCTCAACGTTGGCGATTTCGACAGTGGTACCGAAAATCACCTTGCCGGTGTGCGGAATAGTGGTCACATCGATGATCACAGCATTTTGCATGCGACCTTCGATATCACGAATCCGCGCCTCGACCATACCCTGCTGCTCGCGAGCAGCGTGATATTCAGCGTTCTCCTTCAAGTCACCCAGCTCACGGGCCGTACCGATGTCCTGGCTCAGCTTCGGACGTACGACCTTGGTCAGGTGGGCGTGCTCCTCTTCCAGGGCGCGAGCGCCCTGAACAGTCATTGGATATTTGGTAATGCTCATGCCTTCAATCCTGCGTGTAGATCCTGCAAGCGACGAACGGTCTTTTCTGGACCGAACTTAAGTGCTTCACAGATAGCTTCGCCAGCAGCAATGGTGGTGGTGCAGTAAATCTTGTGCTGCAAGGCGTTACGACGAATGGAGTAGGAATCCGCGATCGACTGACGACCTTCGGTCGTGTTGATGATCAGAGTGACTTCGTCATTCTTGATCATGTCGACCACATGCGGACGACCTTCCGTTACCTTGTTCACGCGGCGCACCTTAAGGCCGGCAGCCTCGATCAACTTGGCAGTCCCTGCGGTGGCAACGACTTCGAAGCCCAAGTTGATCAGATCACGCGCCACGCCTGCAACCAGCGGCTTGTCGTCATCGCGAACACTGATGAACGCAGTACCGCCGGTCGGCAGAATTTCGCTGGCCCCCATCTGTGCTTTAGCAAAAGCCTCACCGAACGTGTCGCCCACGCCCATCACCTCACCGGTAGACTTCATCTCTGGGCCCAGGATCGGGTCCACGCCAGGGAATTTGGCGAATGGGAACACCGCCTCCTTCACGCTGTAGAAGTTCGGGATGATTTCTTTGGTGAAACCGATTTCTTTCAGAGTCTTACCGGCCATCACGCGCGCAGCGATCATGGCCAGGGACACGCCGATGCACTTGGACACAAATGGCACGGTACGCGAAGCTCGTGGGTTGACCTCGATGACGTAGATGTCTTCGCCTTGCAACGCCAACTGCACGTTCATCAGACCGACCACGCCCAACTCCAAAGCCATTTTCTTGACCTGGTCGCGCATCACATCCTGAATGTGCGCCGGCAGCGAGTAAGGCGGCAGCGAGCAAGCAGAGTCACCGGAGTGAACACCGGCCTGCTCGATGTGCTGCATGATCGCGCCGATCACTACGTCGGTGCCATCGCAGACCGCATCCACGTCCATTTCGATGGCGCAGTTGAGGAAGTGGTCCAGCAGCACCGGGCTGTCGTTGGACACTTTCACAGCATCGCGCAGGTAGCGCTTGAGTTCTTCTTCTTCGTAAACGATTTCCATCGCTCGGCCGCCCAGCACATAAGACGGGCGCACCACCAACGGATAGCCAATTTTGCTGGCCGCACGAATCGCTTCATCTTCGCTACGCACGGTGGCGTTTGGCGGCTGACGCAGGTTCAAGCGCTCAACCATTTGCTGGAAACGCTCACGGTCTTCTGCACGGTCGATGGCGTCCGGGCTGGTACCGATAATTGGCACACCAGCAGCTTCCAAGGCACGCGCCAGCTTCAGCGGAGTCTGGCCGCCGTACTGAACGATCACGCCTTTAGGCTTCTCGACACGCACGATTTCCAGCACGTCTTCCAGGGTCACCGGCTCGAAGTACAGACGATCAGAAGTATCGTAATCGGTGGAAACGGTTTCCGGGTTGCAGTTGACCATGATGGTCTCGTACCCGTCTTCGCGCAGGGCGAGAGCAGCGTGTACGCAGCAGTAGTCAAATTCGATGCCCTGGCCGATACGGTTAGGACCGCCACCCAGGATCATGATCTTGTCGCGACCCGACGGCGCCGCTTCGCACTCTTCCTCGTAGGTGGAGTACAGATAAGCGGTATCGGTGGAGAACTCGGCCGCGCAAGTATCCACGCGCTTGTAGACCGGGAAGATCTCCAGCTTGTGGCGATGAGTGCGCAGGTTCTTCTCGGTCACACCCAGCAACTTGGCCAGGCGCTGGTCGGAGAAGCCCTTGCGCTTGAGGCGGAACATCATGTCGCGGTCGATGCTGGCCAGACCCAGGGTCTTGACCTTCTCTTCTTCCTTGATCAGATCTTCGATCTGCACCAGGAACCATGGGTCGATCATGTTCATGCCGAAGATGTCTTCGACACTCAGGCCGGCACGGAATGCATCAGCGACGTACCAGATCCGCTCGGCACCCGGCACGGTCAGTTCGCGCTTGAGCACGCTCATGCTTTCCGGGTTGCTCAGATCGAGCTTTTCATCCAGGCCGCACACGCCGACTTCCAGGCCACGCAGAGCTTTCTGCAAGGACTCCTGGAAGGTCCGGCCGATGGCCATCACTTCGCCCACGGACTTCATCTGGGTAGTCAGGCGCGCATCCGCTTTGGCGAACTTCTCAAAAGCAAAGCGCGGCAGCTTGGTCACCACGTAGTCGATGGACGGCTCGAAGGACGCTGGGGTTTTGCCGCCAGTGATGTCGTTCGACAGTTCATCCAAGGTATAACCCACGGCCAGTTTGGCCGCGACTTTGGCGATCGGGAAACCCGTGGCCTTAGAAGCCAATGCCGAAGAACGGGAAACACGCGGGTTCATTTCGATCACGACCATACGGCCGGTGTTCGGGCAGATCCCGAACTGAACGTTGGAACCGCCGGTTTCTACACCGATCTCGCGCAATACCGCCAGGGAGGCGTTACGCAGGATCTGATATTCCTTATCGGTCAGGGTCTGCGCTGGCGCCACGGTGATGGAGTCACCGGTGTGCACGCCCATCGGGTCGAAGTTTTCGATGGAGCAGACGATGATGCAGTTGTCTTTCTTATCGCGAACAACCTCCATCTCGTATTCTTTCCAACCGATCAAGGATTCGTCGATCAGCAGCTCTTTGGTCGGCGACAGGTCCAGACCACGGGCGCAGATTTCTTCGAATTCTTCACGGTTGTAGGCAATACCACCACCGGTGCCGCCCATGGTGAAGGACGGACGGATGATGCATGGGAAACCCAAGGTCTCGAGGACCGCATTGGCTTCCTCCATGCTGTGGGCGATACCGGAGCGCGGGCAGGCCAGGCCGATGGACTTCATGGCCTTGTCGAAGCGCGAGCGGTCTTCGGCTTTGTCGATGGTGTCGGCATTGGCGCCGATCATCTCTACGCCGAACTTCTCCAGAACGCCTTCGCGCTCCAGATCCAGGGCGCAGTTCAGGGCAGTCTGGCCACCCATGGTCGGCAGCAACGCGTCCGGACGCTCTTTCTCGATGATCTTGGCAACCGTCTGCCATTTGATCGGCTCGATGTAGGTCGCGTCAGCCATCGCCGGGTCGGTCATGATGGTGGCTGGGTTGGAGTTCACCAGGATGACGCGGTAGCCCTCTTCGCGCAGGGCTTTACAGGCCTGGGCGCCGGAGTAGTCGAACTCGCAGGCCTGGCCGATCACAATCGGGCCAGCGCCGAGAATCAGGATGCTTTTTATGTCTGTACGTTTTGGCATGGGTTTGTCACTCAAATCCGCAGGTCAGTCGGCAAGCCGTCTTGAACAATCTTTAGAGAGCCCGCGAGGGCCACCGGGTTTCGGGGCCGCCCGCAGGCTGCTCAGTCAGCGTCGCTTGGCCATCTCATTGATGAAACGGTCGAACAGCGGCGCTACGTCGTTCGGGCCCGGGCTGGCTTCAGGGTGGCCCTGGAAGCTGAACGCGCTCTTGTCGGTGCGCTCGATGCCTTGCAGGGAACCGTCAAACAGCGACTTATGAATCGCGCGGACGTTGGCCGGCAAGGTGGCTTCATCCACCGCAAAACCGTGGTTCTGGCTGGTGATCATCACGACACCAGTGTCCAAGTCCTGAACAGGGTGGTTGGCGCCGTGGTGGCCGTGCCCCATTTTCAGGGTTTTAGCACCGGAGGCCAGAGCCAGCAGTTGGTGGCCGAGGCAGATACCGAATACCGGAATCTCGGTTTCCAGTACTTCCTTAATGGCCTGGATGGCGTAGTCGCAAGGCTCAGGGTCACCCGGGCCGTTGGACAGGAACACGCCATCCGGTTGCAGAGCAAGCACGTCGCTGGCTGGGGTTTGCGCAGGTACCACGGTCACGCGGCAGCCACGCTCGACCAGCATGCGCAGGATGTTGCACTTGACGCCGTAGTCGTAAGCGACCACGTGATAAGGCAACTCGGCAGCATCGATGGTCGCATGGCTATCTGTCTTCAAATCCCAGACCGTGGAGCGCCATTCGTACTTCTCTTTGACGCTGACAACTTTCGCCAGGTCCATGCCCTTCAGGCCAGGGAAGCCTTGTGCCGCGGCGATCGCCGCCTCTTCGGAAATATTGTCGCCGACCATGATGCAGCCGTTCTGCGAGCCTTTTTCACGCAGGATGCGCGTAAGGCGACGCGTATCGATACCAGCGATCGCCACCACATTGTTGGCTTTGAGGTAATCGGACAGTGACATCGTGTTGCGCCAGTTGCTCGCAACCAGTGGCAGATCACGAATCACCAGCCCCGCCGACCAGACACGATCAGACTCGACATCTTCCGGCGTAGTACCGGTGTTGCCGATATGTGGATAGGTCAGGGTAACGATCTGTTGGGCGTAGGAAGGATCGGTAAGGATTTCCTGATAGCCGGTCATGGCAGTGTTAAACACTACCTCTCCAACGGTTTGACCGTCGGCTCCAATGGCTTCGCCGCGAAAAATGCTGCCATCAGCAAGGGCGAGTATGGCTGGCTTAGTCAAGAAGACCTCCCGTAAATAAAGCCTGAAAGGGCGATCGCAGGTTGTAAAAAAGCGGAGTGACGTATGGACACGTCACCCCGCTTGTTCACTGAATTATTCTGCGCGCTTTTAGTGGACACACTAAAGCTGTAGCTTACAGAAAAAGGCTTTTTGGGTCCACCGCTAATGAGCCTTAAAGGCAGGGGAATGCGACAGGACGTCGCTTAGCGGGTAAAAACGGAGGCTCAGGATAATCCTGAACCCCCGTTTTGGCTACTGATTAGTGCAGATCCAGCACGTCTCGCATGTCGTACAGGCCAGGCTCACGCCCCTCCAGCCAGAGCGCGGCACGGACCGCCCCCTTAGCAAACGTCATACGACTGGAAGCCTTATGCGTGATCTCCAGGCGTTCGCCTTCGGCCGCGAATAGCACGGTGTGATCACCAACGACGTCCCCACCACGAACAGTCGCGAAACCGATGGTGTCGCGCGCGCGCTCACCGGTATACCCCTCGCGCCCGTACACCGCGACTTTTGACAAGTCACGACCCAGCGCATCAGCGATAGCCTCGCCCATACGCAGCGCAGTACCCGAGGGTGCGTCGATTTTGTGACGATGGTGGGTCTCGATAATCTCGATATCCGCCTCATCACCCAGCACTCGCGCCGCCATGTCCAACAGCTTGAGCGACAGGTTCACACCGACACTGAAGTTGGCGGCGAACACCACAGGGATCTCCTTGCCCGCCTCCACCAGCAACTGCTTTTGCTCGGCACTCAACCCCGTAGTGCCAATGACCATAGCCTTGCCTGCCTTGCGACAGAACGCCAGATTCTTGAGCATCACCTCGGGTAGCGTGAAATCGATCAAAACGTCGAACTCATCGGCCACCTGCTCCAGGCTGCCCGACAACGAAACGCCGATACGCCCCAATGAGGCCAACTCACCGGCATCCGCGCCGATCAACGTGCTGCCCGGGCGAACGATCGCCGCCGTCAGCCCGGAGGCCGGTGAGCGCAACTGCACCGCTTCAACCAGCGTCTTGCCCATGCGCCCGGCAGCGCCCATTACGGCTATACGTCGCATACTCAATTCCTTACAGATCGCCGAAGAAGCGCTTCACGCCTTCGAAGAAACCAGTGGTTTTCGGCGAATGGGTATCATCGCCTTCCAGCGAGCTACGGAACTCTTCGAGCAGCTCACGCTGACGACGCCCCAGATTGACCGGTGTTTCCACCGCCACACGGCACATCAAGTCACCTGCACCGCCGCCACGTACCGGCGCAACGCCTTTGCCGCGAATACGGAACTGTTTACCGGTTTGCGTGCCTTCAGGGATCTTGAGCTTGACGCGACCATCCAGCGTCGGAATCTCCAACTCGCCACCCAGCGCCGCATCGACAAAACTGATCGGCACTTCGCAGAACAGATGCTTGCCGTCGCGCTGGAAGATCGCATGCTCACGCACGTTGATCACCACGTACAAGTCACCCGTTGGTCCTCCCTGGGTGCCAGCCTCACCCTCACCCGACAGGCGAATGCGATCACCGGTATCCACACCCGCCGGCACTTTCACCGACAAGGTTTTGTATTCTTCGACACGACCTTCGCCATGACAGGAATCGCATGGATCGGAGATGATCTTGCCCTGTCCATGGCAACGCGGGCACGTCTGCTGCACCGAGAAGAAGCCTTGTTGCATACGGACTTGGCCAATACCACCGCACGTAGGGCAGGTGATGGGCGAAGAGCCTTTCTTGGCGCCCGAACCGTCGCACGGCTTGCAGTTGACCAGCGTTGGCACACGAATATTGACGCTGGTACCGCGAACCGCTTCTTCCAGGTTCAGTTCCAGGGTGTAGCGCAAGTCGCTGCCGCGCTGCGCACCGCCACGCTGACCACCGCGGCCGCCGCCAAAGAAGTCGCTGAACACATCGCCGAAAATATCGGAGAAATTCTGCCCACCAAAACCGGCGCCGCCGCCCCCCATGCTTGGGTCGACACCGGCATGGCCATACTGATCGTAGGCCGCACGCTTATTGGGATCACATAGGCATTCGTAGGCCTCATTGGCCTCTTTGAACATTTCTTCGGATTCTTTGTTATCCGGATTACGGTCCGGGTGGTGCTTCATCGCCAGACGACGGTAAGCCTTTTTCAGCTCCGCCTCGCTGGCACCACGCTCCACACCCAAAACTTCGTAATAGTCACGCTTTGCCATAAGTCTTTGCACTCTTAAGGACGTTCAGCCAGGCCCTCCTGAGCCTTGCCGAACTCGTTGAGCCCCAATACAGGCCCGGACCCAACTCACGTCAATTCAACGATCCTGGTCATCACTGCTTTCAGCCAGGCGCCCGGCCAAAAACGCGGTATTAAACCCTCGGAAAGCAGGAGCATCCCCGATCACACCGCCAGCATCCGACTGTTGTCGCATGCTGTAAAAATTCGCGTACCCCAAACACGCCAACGCGGGAGCAAGCTCCCGCGCGGCGACATCCTACCAGTCACCGCTTGAAAGCGGTCAACCGGGCGACCAAGTTACTTCTTCTGGTCTTCTTTAACTTCTTCGAACTCAGCATCGACAACGTCATCATGCTTGGCTTCTGGTTCTGCCTGTTGTGCAGCACCGTCTGCCGGCTGAGCTTGCTCGGCGTACATCTTCTGAGCCACTGGCGCAGAGACTTTCGACAACTCTTCAATCTTGGCTTCAATGGCGGCCTTGTCATCGCCTTTGACGGCGGCTTCCAGGGCAACCACGGCAGCCTCGATTGCAGCTTTCTCTTCAGCCGTTACTTTTTCGCCAGCATCCACGACCATTTTGCGGGTCGAGTGCACCAGAGCATCGCCCTGGTTACGAGCACCAGCCAACTCAGCAAACTTGGCATCGGCGTCAGCATTGGCTTCAGCATCACGAATCATCTGCTGAATTTCTTCATCAGACAGACCGGAGTTGGCCTTGATCGTGATCTTCTGCTCTTTGCCGGTCGCCTTGTCTTTCGCACCTACGTGCAGAATGCCGTTGGCGTCGATGTCGAAGGTCACTTCGATTTGTGGCACACCACGAGGCGCTGGTGGAATATCAGCCAGGTCAAACTTGCCCAGAGACTTGTTCTGAGAGGCTTGCTTACGCTCACCTTGCAGCACATGAATAGTCACGGCGCCCTGATTGTCATCGGCAGTCGAGAACACCTGAGATTTCTTGGTAGGAATCGTGGTGTTTTTCTCGATCAGCGCGGTCATCACGCCACCCATGGTTTCGATACCCAGGGTCAGCGGGCTGACGTCCAGCAACAGCACGTCTTTCACATCACCGGCCAATACCGCGCCCTGAATCGCAGCACCCATGGCAACCGCTTCGTCCGGGTTGACGTCTTTACGTGCTTCTTTACCGAAGAACTCGGTGACTTTCTGCTGCACCAGCGGCATACGAGTCTGACCGCCCACCAGAATCACGTCATTGATGGAGCCAACGTCGATGCCAGCGTCTTTCAATGCAATGCGGCAAGGTTCGATGGTGCGCTGAACCAGGTCTTCAACCAGTGCCTCCAACTTGGCGCGAGAAATCTTCACGTTCAAGTGCTTAGGACCGGTAGCATCTGCTGTGATGTACGGCAGGTTAACGTCAGTCGACATGCTTGACGACAGCTCGATCTTGGCTTTCTCGGCAGCTTCTTTCAGACGCTGCATCGCCAGCGGATCACCTTTAAGGTTCATGCCGCTTTCTTTCTTGAATTCGTCAACGAGGTAGTCGATCAGACGAATGTCAAAGTCTTCACCACCCAAGAAGGTGTCACCGTTGGTAGCCAGCACTTCGAACTGGTGCTCGCCATCGACTTCGGCAATCTCGATCACCGATACGTCAAAGGTACCGCCACCCAGGTCATAAACGATCACGGTGTGATCGCCTTTGGCCTTGTCCATACCGTAAGCCAGAGCAGCAGCGGTCGGTTCGTTGATGATACGTTTTACGTCCAGACCTGCGATGCGGCCGGCATCTTTGGTCGCCTGACGCTGGCTGTCGTTGAAGTAAGCCGGAACGGTGATCACCGCCTCGGTCACAGCTTCACCCAGATAGTCTTCGGCAGTCTTCTTCATCTTTTTCAAGACTTCAGCCGAGATCTGCGGAGCGGACATTTTGTTGCCGTTCACTTCAACCCAGGCGTCACCGTTGTCAGCCTTGGCGATTTTGTAAGGCACCATCTTGATGTCTTTCTGCACGACTTCTTCGTCGAACTTGCGACCGATCAGACGCTTTACCGCGTACAGAGTGTTATGCGGGTTAGTCACCGCCTGGCGCTTGGCCGACTGACCGACCAGGATCTCGCCGTCGTTGGCGTAAGCGATAATCGAGGGCGTGGTGCGCGCGCCTTCGGCGTTCTCAATAACTTTGGCCTTGCCGTTTTCCATGACCGAGACGCACGAGTTGGTGGTCCCCAGGTCGATACCGATAATTTTGCCCATGATTTACTCTCCCGAAACTTGAATTTTGTTGCCGCAGCAGTTTTGGCTAACTGCGGTAGCACTTAAACGCTTGACTTATAAATGGGGGCCTTGCGGCGGATTTCAAGCCTGCTCATCAATAGAAGGTGCAACGGGCGCTGGCGCCTTGCTTACCACCACCATTGCCGGGCGCAGCAAGCGACCGTTGAGCAGGTATCCTTTCTGGAACACCTTCAAGACGCTGTTGGGCTCAAGGTCGTGGCTTTCTTGCATGGCCATAGCCTGATGATGCTCAGCGTTGAACGGCTCACCGCCTTGCGGATCGATAGCTTCCAGCTGATACCGCTTGAGCGTGTCCTGGAACATCTTCAGGGTCAGCTCAATGCCTTCGCGCATCGCACGGATGTTTTCATCATCCGGATTGGACAGCTCCAGGCCGCGCTCCAGACTGTCGATAATCGGCAGCAGGTCGCTGGCGAATTTTTCCAGCGCGAATTTATGCGCTTTTTCTACATCCTGCTCGGCACGGCGGCGGACGTTCTGCAGATCAGCGGCAACACGCAAAGACTGATCCTGCGCAGCGGCCAATTGCTCTTCTAGCACTTGCACACGAGTTGCCAGTTCATCACCGACAGCCGAATTGGCGTCTGGAGTTTGCGTATCCTGCGTCTGTTCGTCAGCCATAGATTCTCTCCTTTCAAAATCATGCGCGAACTCAACTCGCGCTTCTGTTCCGGTATATGGGGCCACAATTTCCAGGTTCAAGGGCGCAAGCATGACCAAAAGTCACGCAGAGGGTCAGGATTAATTCCTGCCCGCAAATTCCCGATTGCGCTAAAAACAGTATGGATCCAAGCAAATCGAACTAAGCATCAGGATTGTCACCTCCTGACAAAACACTGTATAAATAACCAGACATAAAGCCTGGGAGCCGCCGTCATGCTCGTGCACCTGTCCGTACATAACTACGCCATTGTTGAACATCTGGATCTCGAACTGGATCGCGGAATGAGCGTAATCACAGGCGAAACCGGCGCCGGCAAGTCGATCATGCTAGACGCCCTGGGCCTGACCCTGGGCGATCGCGCCGACAGCGGCGTAGTGCGCCCAGGCGCAGAAAAGGCCGATATCCTGGCCACTTTCGACTTGGCGGATATTCCAGAAGCTGAAACCTGGCTGGCTGAGCGCGACCTTAGCCATGAAGGACCGTGCATCCTGCGACGGGTCATCACTGCCGAAGGGCGCTCACGCGGCTATATCAACGGCACGCCCTGCCCGCTTGGCGACCTGAAAGCATTGGGTGAATTGCTGATCGATATCCACAGCCAGCACGAACATCAGTCTCTGCTTAAAACCGACACACATCGGCGCTTGCTCGACGAATACGCTGGCGCCACCGATCTATCCAGGCAAGTGCAGCTTGCTGCGCAACGCTGGCGCCAGACACGCCTGGAACTGGAACGACTCTCCAATTCCGGCGATGAGCAACGCGCTCGCCATCAGTTACTCAGCTATCAGCTCGAAGAGCTGGAGAGCCTGGGTCTTGGCGAAATGGAGCTGGAGCAGCTTGAACAGGAACACAAGAACCTCACCAATGCAGAAACCCTTCTGGGTATCTGCCGTCAGGTGGTGGAGCAATGCAGCGAAAGCGATTCCGGAAATGTGCTCAACGCGCTCACGGCCAGCCTCAACCGCCTGTCCAGCGTGAATAACGCCTCGGGTTCGCTGAGCGAAGCGACAACCCTGCTGACCAGTGCGCAGATCCAGGTTGAAGAAGCAGTCGGCGAGCTGAATAGGTTTCTGGACCACTTCGATGCCGATCCGGCGCGCTTGCAGGAAATAGAAGAACGACTGGACACTATTTATACCCTGGCCCGCAAACATCGAATCCAGCCCACTGAACTGGCGGCGATGCAGCAGAAATTGCTGGATGAAATCGAAACCCTGAATGCCAACGATGAATCCATTGAAAGACTGGGCGACGAACTGGCTTCCTATGCTCGGCATTATCAAGAGAAGGCCCGCGAACTGAGCGAGTTACGCCAGCACGCGGCCACAAACCTTGCTGGGGCTGTTGAGCAAGAAATTCAGCGCCTGGGCATGCCTGGCGGGCGCTTTACTATCGAGCTGCGCACCAATGCCAGCAACGAACTGCAGCCCCATGGCCTGGAACAGGTAGAACTACTGGTCAGCGCCAACCCTGGACAACCTCTCAAAGCGCTGGCAAAAGTCGCCTCCGGGGGCGAGCTGTCGCGAATCAGCCTGGCTATCCAAGTGATTACCGCACAGACCTCCAGAGTACCCACGCTGGTATTCGACGAGGTGGACGTAGGCATCGGCGGGCCAACGGCGGAAATTGTCGGCCAACTGTTGCGCCGCCTGGGAGAGCGAGGCCAGGTACTCACAGTGACGCACTTGCCGCAGGTCGCGGCGCAAGGGCATCAACATTTGTTTGTACACAAGGTCAGAGGCAGCGATGCAACACGTACAGCTGTGTCCAGATTGAACAAGTCAGAACGCGTGGAAGAAGTGGCTCGCATGCTGGGTGGGATAGACCTGACCAAAGAGTCTCTGGCGCATGCGAAGAAGATGGTCGTAGCCGCCAAGGCATGAACCGGAATTTTCTTGCAAACAGCACGAAGGCGACCCAAGGGTCGCCTTCGTGCTGTTTGCAAAGTACATCTGTAGCGTTTTTTTACTTTTTCTTACGGATGTACAACACAAGATTATGGTCAACCAGATCGAAGCCATGTTCTTCAGCGATTTCATGCTGAAGCTTCTCGATTGCCGGGCTGGTGAACTCAATAACCTCATTGGTATCGAGGTCCACCATATGGTCGTGATGACCGCCGTCAGCCAGTTCGAACACTGCATGACCGCCGTCGAAATTATGACGAACCACCAGCCCTGCGGCTTCAAACTGGGTCAGCACACGGTAAACCGTGGCCAGGCCAACGTCCTCATTAGACTCCATCAGCGCCTTATAAACATCTTCAGCACTCATGTGGCGCTGCTCGGCAGAATCGAGCATTTGTAGAATCTTGACTCGTGGCAGAGTCACTTTGAGACCGGCTTTGCGTAGTTCGCTATTTTCAACCATGGTTAGCTTTCTCGCGGATGCTGCTTCGCAGCTTCTCTTAATACGGGTATGATCGGCGTTTACGTTGTCCCAGCCAAGATAGTGGAAGTCGCCCACCGATGCAAAACACCAAGCTCTTGCTAACCAGTTTCACCTTTGTGGGACTGCTCGCACTCGCCGGTTGTTCATTCCCCGGGGTTTACAAAATCGACATCCAGCAGGGCAATGTCGTCACGCAGGACATGATAGACCAGTTACGCCCCGGAATGACCCGACGGCAAGTACGGTTTATTATGGGTAACCCCCTGCTGGCCGACACTTTCCATGCCGATCGCTGGGATTATCTCTACAGCATTCAGCCGGGTGGCGGTGAACGCCAGCAGGAGCGCGTCAGCGTCATTTTTAATGGCAGTGACCAGCTTGTCAGCCTGTCAGGTGACTTCATGCCCGGCGTAAGCCGTGATGAGGCTTTGCTTGGCAAAGATAATGGCGCGAACGTTACGGCCCCCGCGCAAGAGGGGGAAAAGCCGAAGTCGGAGGTCCCAGCCAAGCCGGGTTCCTTGCTGGACAGAATCCAGAAGGATGTCGACGGCGTGGAAACCGTTCCCGTCCCGACACCTCAGCCGTTGGACACCAGCCCACAATAAAACTGTGCGGCACACGAAAAAAAGCCCGGCATGCCGGGCTTTTTCGTATCTGCCGATTAGCGGAGCTAAGTATTCTGCTGCCTGGCAAGCGCTGCCTTGGCTGCACGCAACCTGCGCACTTCCTTGGGATCAGCCAACAAGGGACGGTAAATCTCAACTCGATCGCCCGCTTGTACAACACGCACATCAGCGTCAGAAATAGCCTTACCGAATATCCCTAATGCACAAGTCGCCGGATCAATACCGGGGAACTGCTCCAGAACTCCCGAGAGCTGTACCGCGTTGCGCACACTCGTGCCCAAGGGCACGGTCACAGCAAGCAAGACCTGACGATCGACAGCGGCGTGCACCACTTCGATTTCAACCATGCAGCTGCTTAGCCCGCTGACAGAATGCATCCACCAAGGTATTGGCCGCCTGATTGAATAACGGCCCAAGCGTCGCTCGTACGATGGGTCCGGCATAATCAAACGACAAATCCAGGCTGATTTTGCAGGCCTTGTCCGTCAATGCTTTAAAAATCCATACGCCATGCAACTGGGTGAATGGGCCTTCCTGCAAATTCATTTCGATGGATTTACCCGGCACCAATACATTGCGCGTAACGAAGTGCTGACTAAGCCCCCCCTTGGCCACGCCCACGCTGGCGACCATGTGCTCAGCACTGCTTTCAAGCACTTCGGCAGTTGAGCACCAGGGCAGGAATTCCGGATAACGCGCCACGTCGTTGACCAGATCATAGAGCGCCTGTGCCGGATAGGGCAGCAGCGCCGAACGTTGAATATGCGTCGTCATGTGTGCGTTATTTCCACAGCTGAGCGGCAAACATCGCGAAGGAACAGCCCGATCCGCGAGAGAAAAAAACCAAAGAACTGCCCGCATTGTCCGGGATTCGTCCAACACGCTCAAGCACGCAGGTTGACCGTAGCCGCCAAGCTCGCAACTGCCTATAATGCCGCCCCTATGGCTAAACAAAAGAAACACCCCACAGGGACCATCGCGCAAAATAAAAAGGCGCGACACGATTACTTCATCGAACATCGTTTCGAGGCTGGTCTGGTCCTGGCCGGCTGGGAAGTAAAGAGTCTGCGTGCCAGCAAACTGCAGCTGGTCGACAGTTACGTACTGCTCAAGGATGGTGAAGCGTGGCTGCTGGGCAGTCATATCACCCCGCTGACCACCGCGAGCACTCATGTGATTGCCGACCCGGTACGCACCCGCAAGCTACTGCTCAACGCCCGCGAGCTGGACAAGCTTGCCGCGGCCGTGCAGCAGAAGGGCTATGCCTGCGTCTGCCTGTCCTGGTACTGGAGCAAGCACTTGGTCAAGTGCGAGATCGCACTGGGCAAGGGCAAGAAGGAATACGACAAGCGCGACACCGAACGCGAGCGCGACTCCAATCGCGAGCTGCATCGCGCGGTACGCAACAAGGGCAAGGAAGAATAACCTTGTACGATGTAGCCTCGGCCAGCACCCGCGGCTACATCCCTTTGCGTCGCTCCGCACGTGCCACGCGCTGAACCTCCTGACGAACTTCCTCCAACACTTCCTGCACGTACAACAAGTGTCGTGTAGACACCTCCCTTGCCTGCTCGGCCCGCCCCTCGATGATCGCTAGGTACAAATCCCGATGCTGATTGATCAGCATGTCACGGGTTTCTGTACGTTGCTGATACATGCCACCGATATTAGTCACCACGTTACGCTTGAGCAGATCGAACAAACCTCGAATCGTGTGCAGCAACACCGCGTTATGACTGGCCTCGGCAATGGCCAGATGGAACCGAGCATCCGCCGCCCCCTCCTCGGCCCGACTGACTTCATCGACGCGCGTGTAGCAGTCCTGCAACGCTTCAAACGCAGTAGTCAGCCGTTCCCTGTCGACTTCGGTGGCACGCAACGCCGCGTAATACGCGCATGACGCCTCCAAAGTCTGGCGAAACTCCAGCAAGTCACGCTGGGCTTCTGGATTGTTCTCCAGTAGATGCAGGAGCGGATCGCTGAAAGTCGAACCCAAAGAGTCGACGACATAGTTGCCGCCCCCCTGACGACTGACTAACAATCCTTTGGCCGCCAGCTTCTGGATAGCCTCGCGCAACGACGGACGCGAGACTCCGAACTGCTCAGCCAAGGCACGTTCAGCCGGCAAACGCTCGCCGGATTTCAACGTACCCTCAAGGATCATTCCTTCAAGCTGCTCGACAATATCGTCAGACAGACGGCGCTGCCGCACCTGATCAAACGCCATAACTCACTCTCCACCATCCCGACCACTCGCCGGGCCCTCTATTCTGGCCTATCGCCGCCGTTCCAGCACCCATCAGAGTGCCTTCGATTTTGCCGCTCAGATCCCCTCAGCCATCCCACTACGACCAAAGTTTTGCAGGCGGCAAATTGACACATCCCACGAAGGCTTTTAACCTAGCTCACATCGATTGTAAATTGGTATTACCAATTATCCATATCGACAAAAAAGTGCCTGACCAACAACAATTAGGGGCCACCCCATATGCAAACCTGGCAACAGCTTTACAGCCCACTCGGCAGCCTCGGCTTGTCCGCTCTCGCCGCAGTCATCCCGATCGTATTCTTCTTCCTGGCCCTGGCAGTGTTCCGCCTCAAAGGGCATGTGGCCGGCAGCATTACCCTGGCACTGTCGATCCTGGTGGCGATTTTTGCTTTCCAGATGCCGGTCGATATGGCTTTCGCCGCTGCCGGTTACGGGTTCGCCTATGGTCTGTGGCCTATCGCGTGGATCATCGTGGCGGCCGTGTTCCTCTACAAACTCACGGTTAAGAGCGGCCAATTCGAGATTATCCGTAGCTCGGTTCTGTCGATCACCGACGACCAACGCCTGCAAGTGCTGCTGATTGGCTTCTGCTTTGGCGCCTTCCTGGAAGGTGCGGCCGGTTTCGGCGCACCAGTGGCCATCACCGCAGCGCTGCTCGTTGGCCTGGGCTTCAACCCGCTTTACGCCGCCGGCCTCTGCCTGATAGCTAACACTGCCCCCGTCGCATTTGGCGCACTGGGCATCCCCATCATCGTGGCCGGGCAAGTGACGGGCATTGATGCGTTCAAGATCGGGGCCATGACTGGCCGCCAACTGCCACTGCTGTCGCTGTTCGTGCCGTTTTGGCTGGTGTTCATGATGGACGGCCTGCGCGGCGTACGTGAAACCTGGCCAGCAGCCCTGGTTGCGGGCTTGAGCTTTGCGATCACCCAGTACTTCACCTCCAATTTCATCGGCCCGGAACTGCCAGACATCACTTCGGCGTTGGCCAGCCTGATTGCCCTGACGCTGTTTCTGAAAGTCTGGCAACCCAAGCGCACCGCTGGCGCGCAAATTGCCGGCGCCACCTCAAACACGGTAGTGACTGCAAGTGCCGGCGGCTTTGGCCAGCCGCGCAGCACGGTCGCATCGCCGTACAGCCTGGGGCAGATTTTCAAGGCGTGGTCGCCGTTCCTGATTCTCACGGTGTTGGTGACGATCTGGACCCTCAAACCGTTCAAGGCGATGTTCGCCGCCGGCGGCTCGATGTACAGCTGGGTGTTCAACTTCGCGATTCCGCATCTGGATCAACTGGTGATCAAGGTCGCCCCCATCGTGACCAACCCCACCGCAATCCCGGCGGTGTTCAAGCTGGACCCGATTTCAGCCACCGGTACGGCGATTTTCTTCTCCGCACTGATCTCGATGCTGGTGCTGAAGATCAACATCAAAACTGGTCTGACCACTTTAAAAGAAACGTTTTACGAACTGCGTTGGCCAATCCTGTCCATCGGCATGGTGCTGGCGTTCGCCTTTGTCACCAACTATTCCGGCATGTCGTCGACCATGGCGCTGGTATTGGCCGGCACAGGGGCTGCTTTCCCATTCTTCTCGCCATTCCTCGGCTGGCTGGGGGTTTTCCTGACAGGCTCCGACACCTCGTCCAACGCACTGTTCAGCTCGCTGCAGGCCACCACTGCCCACCAGATCGGCGTCAACGACACGCTGTTGGTTGCCGCCAATACCAGCGGTGGCGTTACCGGCAAGATGATCTCGCCACAGTCGATCGCCGTGGCCTGCGCCGCTACCGGCCTAGTCGGCAAGGAATCCGACCTGTTCCGCTTCACCCTCAAGCACAGCCTGTTCTTTGCCACCATCGTTGGCTTGATCACGTTGGCACAGGCCTATTGGTTCACCGGTATGCTGGTGCACTGAGACCTGCACGTAATAGGGTAAGAACCGACGCCGGGTAACTATTCCGGCGTCCGCTATTTCTGGAGGACGAATGAGTCTGCCTGCCGCTTTCCTTAATGACGTCGCACAGCTGATCCCACCAAACCGGCGCTTCGACGACCCGCTGTCCACCCTCGCGTTCGGAACCGACGCCAGCTTTTACCGATTGATCCCACAACTGGTGATCCGTGTAGAGTCCGAAGACGAAGTCGTGACGCTGCTGCAATGGGCCCAGCGCGACCATGTACCCGTTACTTTTCGCGCCGCCGGCACCAGCCTGTCCGGGCAAGCGATCAGCGACTCGGTGCTGATCGTACTGGGCGACAACTGGAACGACCGCGAAATTCGTGGACAAGGCACGCAGATCCGTTTGCAGCCCGGCGTGATCGGCGCGCAGGCCAACGCCTGGCTCGCGCCGTTCGGGCGCAAGATCGGTCCGGACCCGGCATCCATCAACGCCTGCAAGATCGGCGGTATTGTTGCCAACAACGCCAGCGGTATGTGCTGCGGCACCGCACAGAACACTTACCACACCCTGGCGGGCATACGCTTGGTGTTGGCCGACGGTAGCCGTCTGGATACGGAAGACCCTGTCAGCGTCAGCGCTTTTCGCGCGCAACACGGCGCACTGCTGGAGCGTCTGGCAACACTGGGGCGCGAAACGCGGGCAAATACCGAGTTGGCGGCGAAAATTCGCCATAAGTACCGTCTGAAAAATACCACCGGCCTGTCACTTAACGCTTTGGTGGACTTTGACGACCCGCTGGAAATTCTCAGCCACCTGCTGGTGGGCTCCGAGGGTACGCTGGGTTTCATCAGCGCAGTGACCTACAACACCGTGGTCGATCATCCGAACAAGGCGTCGGCATTGATTGTGTTCCCGGATGTGGAGACCTGTTGCAACGCCGTCACCGTGCTGAAAACTCAGCCAGTCTCGGCCGTAGAGCTACTGGACCGCCGTAGCATGCGTTCGGTGCAGAACAAACCCGGCATGCCCGCGTTCGTACAACACCTATCGGAAAATGCCTGCGCACTGCTGATCGAATCCCGCGCGGCGACTTCCTCGCTACTGCAGGAACAACTGGCACTGATCATGGCGTCCCTGGCCCGTTTTCCTGTGGAAAAACAGGTCGACTTCACCGAAGACCCCGTGGAAAACGCCCGCCTGTGGGCCATTCGTAAAGACACCTTCCCCGCCGTCGGCGCCGTGCGCAAGACCGGTACTACAGTGATCATCGAAGATGTGACCTTCCCGGTCGAGCAATTGGCTATCGGCGTAAACCGCCTGATCGAACTGTTCGACAAACACCACTACGACGAAGCGATCCTTTTCGGACACGCGCTGGAAGGCAATCTGCACTTCGTGTTCACTCAAGGCTTCAACAGCAGTGAGGAAGTCACACGCTATCAAGCGTTCATGGATGACGTCGCGCAGTTGGTTGCAGTGGAGTTCGGCGGTTCGCTCAAGGCCGAACACGGCACCGGGCGTAATATGGCCCCATTCGTCGAGCTGGAATGGGGCAGCGATGCCTATCAGTTGATGTGGCAACTCAAGCGCCTGCTCGATCCCAACGGCATTCTCAACCCGGACGTGGTGCTCAGCGAAGACCCGCAGATCCACCTCAAGCACCTCAAGCCGCTGCCCGCCGCCGATGAGTTGGTGGATAAATGCATCGAGTGCGGATTCTGCGAACCGGTGTGTCCGTCCAAAGGGCTGACACTGAGCCCGCGCCAGCGCATTGTGATCTGGCGCGATATACAAGCCAAGAAACGCGCCGGGGTCGATACCACCGAACTGGAAACGGCATACCACTATCAAGGTATCGACACCTGCGCCGCCACCGGCCTCTGCGCCCAGCGCTGCCCTGTGGGAATTAATACCGGCGACCTGGTGAAAAAACTGCGTGCCAGGAACGCAGACCGTACGAAAACGGCCGAATGGCTGGCCACCCATTTCTCCACTGCGTTGCAAGGTGCGCGCTTTACCCTGCATGTGGCGAATGGCGCCCGCATGCTGCTGGGCGCGCCGCGTCTGGCCAAGCTGTCTGCCACAGCAACCCGTTTGTCGAAAGGGCAAATCCCTCAGTGGACAAACGCCATGCCCCAGCCGGAAAAAGCCATTCGCTTCAGTCCTCCTGTAACTGACGAGCGGCCCCGCGTCGTCTACCTGGCGGCATGCGTGTCGCGGGCAATGGGCCCAGCTGCCGGCGATAAAGAGCAGATGTCGCTGTACGACAAAACCCGTGGCCTACTGGAAAAAGCCGGTTACCAAGTGGTTATCCCAGAGAATCAAGACAACCTCTGCTGCGGTCAGCCATTCGCTTCAAAAGGTTACGCCGAACAGGCCGAACACAAACGCCAGGAACTGATCGGCGCCCTGCTCCACGCCAGTCGCGGCGGCCTGGACCCCATCTACTGCGACACCAGCCCCTGCACCCTGCGCCTGGTGCAAGACCTGGGCGAAACCCGCTTGGACCTCTATGACCCGGTGCGGTTTATCCGCACCCATCTCATGGATCGACTGGACTTCACACCGCAGGAAGCACCGATCGCGGTGCACGTCACCTGCAGCACCCAACACCTGGGCGAAAGCCAGGCGCTGATTGAACTGGCCCGACGTTGCGCCAGCACCGTGATCATCCCGGAAGGCATTCATTGCTGTGGTTTTGCCGGTGACAAGGGTTTTACCACGCCGGAACTCAATGCCCATTCACTGCGCTCACTCAAGGACGCAGTGCAATTTTGCAGCGAAGGTATTTCCACCAGCCGCACCTGCGAGATCGGCCTGAGCCAACATGGCGGCATCGATTATCACGGACTGGTCTACCTGGTGGACCGGGTCACCCAGGCCCGTGCCCATTAACGCTGCAAAAAAACAGAACCCCCGCGCGTCGGCGTAGTCAGCTGAATAGGCCTCGACAATCGAGGCCCTCACTGATGTCGCTGGCAGCCGTCGAACGCCAGCAGCGTCGAGCCCTTTTGCGCAAGGAGATACCCGATGAAGCGTTCCGCTCTAGCTGGCTTGTTCATGACTGCTGCGATGCTGGCCTCTCCCGCCTTTGCCGCCGGCGACAAAGACCTATGCCAGATCAACTTGGATAAAATCAATAACGGTAAAGCGTTACTCGCCACCGACACCAGTGGCAAAAGCGACGAAATCGACACCGCCGTGGCCCAGGCTAAAGCGGCCCACGCCGCAGGCGATGACAAGAAGTGCATCGAGATCACCTCCAAGACGCTGCAAGACCTGCAAAACAGCGAGAAAGGTGGCGAGTAAGCGTTAAGGCCAACCTTCGGGTTGGCCTTCCGTGACGGTTTGGCGTACACTGCACAGGCTTGTCACTCACTAAGAAACAACGAGTTACAAGCACGGGGCCGTTTAGGATTCGACGCCGGTTGCGAAACTTTAGGTGCATGCCGAGTTGGTAACAGAACTCGTAAATCCACTGTTGCAACTTCTTATAGTTGCCAATGACGACCAATACGGTGCTGCTCTCGCTGCTTAATTGCAGCTGACATGCACTCCTGGTGCCTTCGGGCCCAGCAATCATCAGGGGATGTCTGTAAACCCAAAATGATTGTCATATAGAACAGAATCGCCGTGCAGTACGTTGTGGACGAAGCGGCTAAAACTTACACAACTCGCCCAAAGCACCCTGCCCGTCGGGTCGCCAAGGGTTAACTTAATAGACACGGCTACGCATGTAGTACCGACAGCGGAGTACTGGCGGACGGGGGTTCAAATCCCCCCGGCTCCACCACTTCATCATCTAAAGACGTCCACGGACGTCTTTTTTTGTGCCTGAAACCCAGTAAATACGGGGCTTTCACCGCCATTGGCTTCCACAGAAGCTTTTAGAGTTCCAGGCGTTTTGGTATCCCAGTTGGTATCCCGAGCCCACTGGTGCTATTTTTGGGATACCAAAACGGTGTCAGAGGTAGCTCTCATGCCTACTAATGCAGCCCGCCTATCAGACCGCCAACTCAAGGCAGTCAAGGCAACAGGAAAAGACTTCGTTCTCACTGACGGCGACGGCCTTCAACTCAGGGTCAGAGCCAGTGGCTCGATGATCTGGAACTTCAATTACCGCGCGCCGGTAACCAAAAGCCGCCTCAACATGGCGCTCGGCCCTTACCCAGCCCTCTCGTTGGCAAATGCCAGAAAGAAAGCAGCTGAGGCACGCGAACTGCTGGCGCAAGGCATCGACCCCAAAGCGCACCGCGATGAGCTAAGGCAGGCCAAGCTGGCAAAAACCGAGCACACATTCGAGAAGGTGGCCACCGCTTGGTTCGAGTTGAAAAAACACTCCGTCACAACGGCCTACGCCGAAGACATCTGGCGCTCACTCACGCTGCATGTTTTCCCCAGCCTCAAAGCCACACCCCTCGCAGACATCACCGCCCCCATGATCATCAAGCTCCTACGCCCGATCGAGGCCAAAGGCAGCCTGGAGACGGTCAAGCGACTTTCCCAACGTCTCAACGAAATCATGGCCTACGGCGTCAACTGCGGACTGATCTTCGCGAACCCGCTCAGCGGCATACGGGCAGCCTTCAAAAAGCCGCAAAAAGAAAACATGCCGGCACTTCCCCCCGAAGAACTACCCGACCTCATGGTGGCGATTGCCAACGCTAGCATTAAACGCATCACCCGCTGCCTCATCGAATGGCAACTGCACACCATGACCCGCCCTGCCGAGGCTGCCGGAACGGCCTGGGCAGAAATTGATTTCGAGAAACGCATCTGGACCATCCCAAAGGAGCGCATGAAAAAACGCCGAGCGCACCCCATCCCCCTGAGCGACCAGACGCTCGCGTTGCTGGAGACACTCAAACCCTATAGCGGCCACCGGGAACATGTGTTTCCGGCAGACCGAAATCCGCGTACTCACGCCAACAGCCAAACCGCGAACATGGCGTTAAAACGTATGGGTTTTCAGGATCGGCTGGTCAGCCACGGCCTGCGATCAATGGCTAGTACCATCCTCAACGAACATGGATGGGACCCGGAGTTGATTGAAGTCGCACTCGCCCATGTCGACAAAGACGAAGTCCGAAGCGCGTACAACCGAGCGGACTACATCGAGCGAAGACGCCCGATGATGACTTGGTGGAGCGACTACATTCAAAAAGCCGCCACCGGCAATTTGTCGGTGACGGCCATTCATGAAAACAAAAACGGGAACGTCATCCCGTTTCGTTAATCAGTTCCTACTGGCGACAGCGGCGACACTGGCGACAACCCACTTATTTAGCGGTCCTGCGCATGGCGACAAAGCGGCGACCGTCGCCACCATCTGCATCGCCCACAAGCTTTTAAGGCCCAGCCCCTGAGGGCAGGAAGGCTTTGCCTTCCCGTCCTCAGGGGCTCACTTTAAAAACCGACGAACGGCCCACTGTCCATTCAAAGCCACCGTCTTCCATACACATCCATCGCCTAAAAACCCCACCCCATACACGGTTGACCACCCTCCGAGCACGCGCTACACCAGAGCCGTAGAGCGCTGTCATCGACAGCATTGCCCAGGTAGCCAGGGATCTTTAAGGCTACGCCCTACAGTGGTGGTCCCAGCCATGCGCGCTCGCTTCCAATTAGGCGCGCAGTCACGCCCAACGTGATCGAAGCCAACTTATCCACAGTGCAAATGCGGCAGCCCACGCCCGTCTCTTTCTCCAGGAAAGAGACGGGCGCCGAAACCACTGCCGCAGCCCTTGCCGGGCAACACATTGCAGCGTTTGTCACTGTGACAATCGGCGTGACAAACCCCGATGTCACCCGCAGCAGCAATGCAGATGATGGTGCCGCAGCCCACGGAATGGACTGCACCTGACTGACAGTCAGGCACGCCCTGGTCATCGCATTACTGCCTGCAACAGACTCAGGATCTCGCGGCGCTGGTCTCGTCAGCCAACGCAGCCTCCACCCGCCCACCGTTATCGGTGCTCAGGAGGCCAGATCATGAGATGCCCAAGCTCCCGGTCGTAAAGAGCCGCCCGTCCCGCGTAAGTGGACACCCTCACAGGCTGCAGGGGCCTTGATCCCTGATAACACTCAACAACCGTGGCGGGGAGAGTGAGGGGGAAATTCGAAGCACCAGGAGAATGACGATGCAATTGTGCGAAGTGTTCGACCTGCCACAGCCACTTCTGGAATACCGGCCCGAGCCGCTGGTGTATCCAGTCGAAGCGTTGGGACAGATCTTAGGGCCAGCCGTCGAACGTATGGCCGAGGTGATCGGCGTGCCCTGTGCCATGGCTGCGCAATCGGTGTTGGCCACTGCCGCCCTGGTGGCCCAGTCGCACGCCAATGTGCATCTCGATGGCCGTGTTTATCCGTTGTCCCTGTACATGCTGACGGTGGCATCGTCGGGTGATCGGAAAAGCGCAGTGGATCATCTGGCGCTGGCGGCTGCGCGTGAGTGGGAGCGGCGGCAGTGGGCGTTGTATTTGGAGCAACTGAAATCCAATCGCGCCGCCATTCGAGGAAAGCACGAAGCTCGTGAGTTATCCGACCCCATACCGCCCAGGTTGATCATCGCCGAGCCCACCATTGAGGCGCTGATCAAAAACCTATGCCAGGGCTTGCCCAGCATGGGGTTATTCAACGATGAGGGCGGCCAGTTTCTGGGCAGCAGCACCATGAGCAAAGAGAACCAACTCAAGGCCATCACCACCCTGTCAGCACTCTGGGACGGCAGCCCCATCGACCGGGCGCGCTCCATGCCTGGCGAAAGCCTGCGAGCTTATGATCGTCGCCTCAGTCTGCATCTGATGCTGCAACCTTACCTGGCCACCCAGCTACTCACAGACCGGATGATCAACGGCCAAGGCATCCTTGGCCGTTGCCTGATCAGTTGGCCCGAACGCCTAGTGGGGCGACGCTTGTACAAGGCGGTCGACCTTACGCGAGATGCCAGGATCCAGCGCTACCAAGCGCGCATTACCGCTCTGCTGGATAAGCCGCTGTCGCTACACAACGACGGCTCACTTAACCCTGACAGGCTGGAACTGACACCCAGCGCTCGCGGTGCCTGGATCGATATTCACGACACCATCGAATGCCAATCTGGTGAGTTTGGCGAGCTGGCCGGCATTCAATCTGTCGCCGGGAAAGCAGCCGCCAATGTACTGCGTATCGCCGGGGTATTGGCGGTGATTGAAGACGCGCCCGTAGTGGACGAACCCCATATCCAGCGCGCCTCGACGCTGATGGATTACTACCTGGCCGAAATCCAGCGCCTGACGGAGCAAGAACCCATCAACACGTTACGCGAGGAGGCGGATCGACTGCTGCGCTGGCTGACGCAAAAAGGCTGGACCCAATTTACCGTCCGCGACCTCAATCGCAATGGCCCCCGCTTTGCCCGCAAAAGCAGTCATCACACCATTACGCTGCTGGTCGAATTGATCTCACATAGCTGGCTGGACTCTTCTGACGGAAAGACCTTCGAGGTGCGCCATGTTCCGCCTCAATGACGCGGTGCGCCGTTACCAGGCGCAGCATCAGACACGACCTGCATTGCGGAGTGTCGCCACTTCCGTCGCCGCCTTGTCGCCATGCTTCAGAGCAGCAACTACAAGGGTTGTCGCCACTGTCGCCGTTGTCGCCACATCCGCCTTAGGGCCTGTCAACATCGGCCAACTGATCCACCAACTGCGCGAAGAGGGAGCAATGCTGCGGCATCAGCAAAACGCCCTGATTATTCGTCCCGCACATTGGCAACAAGTGAACAAGATCAGCGCCCACTGGAAAGCGGTGCTGCGCTTTCTGCAAGACAATGAAAACGGTGAAGCCGATGGCATTGGTCGGCCGACGTGACGGGCGCAACTTTGGCTACGGCCGTCAGCTCAGCTATGCCGGCCCACAAGCGCTGAAAGATCTGTTTGCCGGCGGCCACTTCGCTACGGTCAAAGCACACAGTGATCGCTGGCAGGCTTTCGTGAAGTGGTGTCGATCAGCGGACGGCCCCGGTTACAACGACGCCCGCCAGATAGATCGCAGTACCTTGCACAGCTACGCCACACACCTGCGTCAGCAAATCCAACAAGGTGAAATCTGCATCGCCACCGCGCAGAACCGCCTGAGTAGCGTAAACCGTACCCTCGCAGCACTACGCGGCGACCAGTACGTGAAAATCGCCAGCCCGAGCAAGGCACTCGGCATGCAGCGATCAAGCGTACGCACCCGCGCACCGGATGGCCAAGATCACCAACAACTGAGTCGAGTGATTGAAGCGCTTCGCGAACAGCACCACCACCGCGTCGCTGCGATTATCTGCCTGGCCCGCGCAACCGGCATGCGCTTGCGCGAAACGATCTTGGCTGACCTGCCACGCTTGCAACGTGAGGCTAAACACTTAGGCCGCATCAATATTCAGGATGGGACCAAAGGCGGCCGGGCTGGCGCTTCAGCTCCGCGCTGGATCATCGCAAATAACGAGGTTAAGGCAGCCTTGCAGATGGCTCGTCACGCTTCACCACACCACAGCCGCAATTTGCTGGCCGAAGGTGAAAGCTACGCCAAGTTCCAGCAGCAGACGGTGAGGCCAGCCCGTGAATTGCTTCAGAAGCTGGGACTGAAGGGGGTTCATGAATTTCGAGCGGCTTATGCGTGCGAGCGCTACATACAGCTCACGGGCCACGCGGCCCCCGTCAATGGTGGCCGATGCTATCGCATCGACCACGCTCTGGACCAAAGCGCGCGACGGCAAATTAGTCTTGAGCTTGGGCACAATCGAATCGAGGTGGTTTCGGCTTACATTGGGGGTAGAGCGTGAGCAAGCCTTTCGATATGGCACTTTTCCTGGGTGGAGTACTGAACGGTTCGACAGCCACGCAGCAAAGACACATTCGACAAGCTCGTATCATGCAGGCAGCTATCCAACAGAGGTGGCAGCGCGATAACCCTTGGGGCTGGCACTTCAAGCATGTGCGTTGGTTTTTGGTACACCAGCTGAAGGACCGCTCAGAAGCCACCCGTTACTACTACAGGCTCACCGCACAACTTATCTCGAAAAGATTAGGCCGGAGCTGGCTTTGCCTTGATATCTAAGCGCCGACCGTCCCGGCCACATAAGTGGCCCTCCACGTTGACATTTCCCTTGACAAATGGTTATCTCGATAAAGACCATGGTACTTAGTGCCGTTAAGAGCCGTCTAGGTGCATGGGGCCTGTTTCACAGGCCCCATGCACCTAGACGGCACCCTAACCCATGCATTTCGTCGGCTAATCCCTTGCAACCACAGCCCTTCGCCTATAAATGCGCCAACTGAATGTGCTAACCTCAAATCCAAGTCTATTTCCACCCTTATGGGTACTTTCGCCATGATCAGCGGCCACCAGCATTCAAAAGACCTTAGCTTTGCGGAAATGATGAGCCTTAAAAGCAGCTCACGTGACCGCCAGGTTGATGCTGTCTATGCTGCAGACCCTGAGATGCTTGAAATGGCTGCTGCCCGTGCCAAAGCCGCCCTTCGTGGCAACTCTGCTTCAATCGCTCGCCCACTACGATTCTCTGCGCTAAGCAACTGATGCCCGAAGCGGCAAACGAAGACGCTCCGTTCGCCTTACTTGAACGTTCAGAGCTCTTCGCATTTCTGCTCGATCTAATTCAGCGCGTCTACCGCCCCTCAATTCAATCAGCTGTCACCGATTACGGCCTTGTGATCGTTGGCGGGCAATCGCTTACGCTTTGGGCCCGGCAATACCTCATCGACGAAATGACAGGCGAGGATGTCGGATTCGTCACTAGCGATGATTTGGACTTTATCGGTAAACCCAACTCTATTGATTATTGCGCCCGCGTGATGGGAGTCCCTTTTCGCAAGGCTAAGATGGACGACAACACTATAAACATTGCCGCCGCGTATATTGACTGGGTTGACGGTAAAGAGGTCATTGTCGATATCCTGGAAATGGACAGCGTCGGGGGCGCGCCTCAAAAAGAGATTTTCAAGTATTTATCTGTCCTGGATATCGAAGGTGTGCAGATCGCCGTCATCGACCCCATCACATGTCTGAAGTCTCGTTTATTCAATTTATTCTCTTACTGGCAGGATCGGCCACATCGGGAATCCGTGCGGGTGACGATTGCACTTCGCGCGTCGAACCATTATCTGCGCGACCTGCTGGTAAATGATGGGTATCGAGTCATATCAGAGCATATCCGCCGGATCAAGGCCTTAGCCCTGACACCGCTCGGCAAGCGTGTTTATGTCGAATATGGAATCGACGTGCTGGATGCCATCCCCTACGATCCGGCGCTATTCCCAACCGCCTACATGGATCGGGAACGACCGAACATGCTTCGCCAAATAGGTGATGCACGCCGACGGAAGTTAATTCAGTACCAACGATTCGCTTGTGGTCCTATTCACCTGAGCCATCTTCATCCCGCGGTAGAGAACGATCCAAGATAAGAGAATCTGGATAACGCAAAACACTCACGCGGTCATCTCATCGACTCTGCAACCAAGGATGGTGACGGAGACAAGGCCACAGCTCTAATAGCTACCGATAGAGTATTAAATATTTTCAATATTTTGTACGTCGTAATACTCTCCAGAGAAACGGGAAAACAACCGATGATTGAGAAGAGCCAAAAAAATGTACTTACAACTTTCGGCGCTTGGCACTATTTTCCCGTTCAAATCAAAATCAATTAGCAGTTGCATTTCCACAGCATTATTACGAATATTTTGTATATAAACATCATTATTGTAGTGGGCCTTTTGCTTAATTGCGGAGGCTCTTCTTAACTGAATCTTATTGTTTCCCACATAGGCATCAATCTCATCCATACTGGAAAACAATGATGAAAATTTCGGCTCCAGCTTTAACAACCCAAAATCTTCTTTATGAGCCTCTTTATAGCTTAATATTGACTCCGTCTTATTTTTTTGCTTAGCAATTACATCGCCGTCAAAAATGAAAAAATCTATACTCTTAGAAATATTAAAAGTTGGCGTATTATCGATATCCAGAGCATTGTCTTTGAATACCGCCCTATATGCGCCAGCCAGCTTCTTTAACTTCCAAGAGTCATCGGTCGATTTTACTGCATAGAGAGAATTTTGATCATCAAGAGTAAGCCTTACTGCATAAAAATGGGCATTCTGTATATCTTTAAGTTTTTTCACCTTCTTTTCATCGCGAGCCACGCACTCTTGTATCAATTGTCCTGCATGTGTTTCATCTGCTGGAATCGACAAGACACTAGTTTCGTTATTTTCGGCGAGCAGCGAGTATTCTCGAATTTCTTCGACACTTTGGACTGCAGCATTGACATTTTCTTTTATTTTAGCATCCAAAAGTTCAGAAGTCTCAACCCAGCGCCCTGTATAAACTATTTTACCCGCGCGAGTAGATCTCTTGAAAACCCACAGAGTAACAGTTGAATTGAGGACATCAAACGCTTTCAATGCTAAAAGATCGGCCATAATGTTAGTCTCGTTGTTTTAGAATTTTGACTTTATCAATACTGCTATAACGAAGAACATCACCAGTTAACGGTTGAAACTTAGCCAAACAACCTTCTGTATTCGATATAGAGTCGCCTTCATATCGATACTTTATTTCGTAATGCCCCCAACCAAACGCAACCAGCGCAGGATTTAAAATCACTTGCCCCGACTTGTAAGTCAGCCAAAATATCCAAGCCAGAAATATAAAAAAACCCAGAAATTTACCCGTCTCTTGATAATCCAAACTCATAAATGAAACCACATAAGGCAAAACGTAGTTCATTAGATCTGCTGGAACATGCTTGCACTCTTCCACAATGATTTTCCGCTTTGGTGTGGCGAGCCAAATTGTTCCTAATGATATTGAGAGCGAAATGAGACAGAGGGTAAAAAAACCAAGTGCTAATAAGGGATGCTTTAACGGCAGCTCACATTGACTGGCGAAATTTTTCCAGTCTGAGCACAGACTTTGAGCAGTCGAACCCATTGTAAAATCTTGGACGAGTAAGATCATGCTCAGGGGAAGGTAAGATCCTAAGTAGATCAATAATGCGACTAAAATCCTTGTCTGCATTTTGTAAATAGTCCTGAATCTGGTGATCTTTATTTAAAGGATTCTGGTGGCGGTCAGCCCCACAAAAACGCCACACAGCTCACTAAACTAGACAGAGCCAAGCTAGCATATTGCCATCTACAGGTCTAACCCTCCTGCGTTCTTTATCGGTTGGCGTTCAAGTTGCTGGCGGCTTCCTATCCGACAGCGGCGCGATCCTGGGTCACCAACAGACGCTCGTAGTAGAGCATGCCGATCTATCGATCCAGCACACGAGTACTCCAGTTTTGCGTGGCGGCCTCAGTCATATATCACCGGCGGCGCTACCAACCTTGAGCAAGGTGCGGTAATAGATCTAGCTCAATTCGGTACGCAATCCGTTCCAAATTGGTAAGGCCATCGTGACCTAATCCCTGAGCAAGAGCGCGGTTGAAGTAGCGTTTCAGGACATCGCAGCGGGTCACACTGCAAGCCCGTACTTCGTCCAGCCTATTGGTTATTGTCGTCTTTCTTTGCTGCCTGTGCGGAGGTTGGAGCTTTCGGCTGCGTAATATGTCAGGAATGACGCTGTGACTGTTACCGCTGACCGAAAACTGACCCAGTAAAGGCTGGTTGCCGACAAGGGCTATAACGCAGAGGCATTTCGTCAGCACTCTGACCGTTATCGAATGCAGCCAGTCATCCCGCTGCGCAAGATGATACGTAAGCCAAAGCCCGCGGCACCCCGCCGGCTCAACAAGCCCCAATACACGAGACGAGACATCATTGAGCGGATGTTCTGCTGGCTGAAAGACAACCACCTGATTGGTAACCGCTACGACAACCTCGCGACAGCTTTTCTGCGATGCTCTCGCTGGACTGTTCGCTGCGGTGTTTACGACAGCTGGTTTCGTACAGAGTCCAGACCTCACCGAATGTTCGTATTCATGGGTCTCCTTTAATGGATTTGACAAGTAAAAAACACCACGGTGGCCGAGTCTGTAACGCTCATGGATAATGGTGGGTTTCCGGCCGTTCAGCTACACGTCGCGCCCCTTTGACACCAGGACAATAGCCCCTTCCCCATGAACCATTACGCACATACCAAACTTGTCTCATTCATTTGGTCTATCGCGGATGACTGCCTTCGCGACGTTTACGTCCGGGGCAAATACCGTGACGTCATCCTGCCGATGGTTGTTCTGCGTCGCCTCGATACTCTCCTCGAGCCCACCAAGGCCGAAGTCCTGGAGGAGGTCCGCTTTCAGAAAGGCGAAATGAAGGCGACTGAGCTGGACGATGCACCGCTAAAGGCGGCCTCTGGCTACGTATTCTTCAACACGAGCAAATGGACACTGAAGCTGCTGCATGCAACCGCCACTAACAACCAACAGATACTGCTGGCCAACGTGGAAGACTACTTGAACGGGTTCAGCGACAACGTCAAAGAGATCATCTCGCGCTTCAAGCTACTGGAGCAGATGCGGCACATGGCAAACAAGCAGGTCTTACTGGACGTGCTAGAAAAGTTTATCTCGCCCTACATCAACCTCACGCCACATCAGGTCGAAGACCCTGACGGTAACACCCTGCCAGCCCTCAGCAACCTCGGCATGGGCTATGTCTTCGAAGAGCTGATCCGCAAGTTCAATGAAGATAACAACGAGGAGGCGGGCGAGCACTTTACTCCGCGTGAAGTGATCCACCTTATGACCCACTTGGTCTTCGACCCGATCAAGGATCGGCTGCCCCCCGTTATGACCATCTATGACCCCGCCTGTGGTAGCGGCGGCATGCTAACGGAGTCGCAGAACTACGTCATTGACCCCGATGGTTTGATCAAAGCTACCGGCGACGTCTATCTGTACGGTAAGGAAATCAACGACGAGACCTATGCCATCTGCAAATCCGACATGATGATTAAGGGCAACAACCCCGAAAACATCAAGGTCGGCTCCACCCTGTCCACCGATGAGTTCGCCGCCCAGCGCTTTGATTTCATGTTATCCAACCCGCCCTACGGCAAAAGCTGGAACAGTGAACTCAAATACATCAAGGACGGCAACGACGTCATCGACCCGCGCTTCAAGGTCGAGCTGAATAATTACTGGGGCACCAGGGAAACCAAAGACGCAACCCCCCGCTCCAATGACGGCCAACTGCTATTCCTGATGGATATGGTGGGCAAGATGAAGTCCACCAAGGACAGTTCCATAGGCTCGCGTATCGCCTCGGTCCACAACGGCTCCAGCCTGTTTGCAGGCGATGCTGGCAGCGGCGAGTCCAACATCCGCCGCCACATCATCGAAAACGACCTGCTCGACACCATCATCCAGTTGCCGAACAACTTGTTCTACAACACCGGCATCACCACCTATATCTGGCTGCTGACCAACGCCAAGCCCGCAGCACGACAGGGCAAGGTGCAACTGATCGACGCCAACCCGCTATTTCGTAAGCTACGCAAAAACCTTGGTGACAAGAACTGCGAATTCGCTCCTGAACATGTCGAAGAAATCACAAGCGCCTATCTTGCTTTCCAATCGGTCGAACGGAAGCTGGATGCCAACGGCGACCCCACCGGCATTGCCGTGCAGATCTACGACAACACCGATTTCGGCTATCACAAGGTCACTATCGAGCGCCCCGACCGCCGCCGCGCCCAGTTCAGCGCTGAACGGCTTGCTCCCCTGCGCTTCGATAAATCCCTGCGCGAACCGATGGAGTATCTGTGGGAAGCACACGGTGAGGCGGTCTATGAGCCGGGCTTCCTGAATGCGCATGCTAAGCCGGTCATGGAGTGGTGCGAAGAGCAGGGCATCACCCTGAACGCCAAGGCCCGCGCCAAGTTAATTGATACCGCCAACTGGAAGCGTCTGCGCGAATTGCTCGATCACGGACACCAGTTGATGCAGGCCATCGGTACGGATGAAACTGCCGACTACAACGAGTTTTGTGATCGCATTAGCAAGGTGCTGAAGACCCGAAAGATCAAGCTGTCAGCGACCGAGAAGAACGCCATCTTGAATGCGGTGAGCTGGTATGCCGAGGACGCAGAAAAGGTGATAGACAAATCTCTTCGCTTTACCGACCTGGAGCTCGCATCGGTAGCTGCGCAGCTAGGCTGCGACGTATCAGCGCTAGGCGATTTTGGCTTTTATGCACAGGCCGATGGCACCTGGCTGACCTACGCCTCAAACACCGACCTCCGCGACAGCGAGTCTGTGCCGCTGAAGGACAGCATTCACGGCTACTTCCTGGCCGAGGTGAGGCCCTATGTCGAAGAGGCCTGGATCAACCTCGACTCGGTCAAAATCGGATACGAGATCAGCTTCAACAAATACTTCCACTATCACAAGCCGCTGCGGAGTTTGGGCGAAGTTACGGCGGATATTCTGACGCTGGAGCAGCAGGCTGACGGACTGATCTCGGATATTTTGGGTGTCCCGATGGCGGCGTTGTCGGAGGTGGGATGATGGATAGGTTTGGGTTCGAGCAGTACGAAAGCTACGCAGAAAGCAATGTTAGATGGATTGGTAAATTACCATCGCATTGGAAAGTTGAGCGAAGCAAATGGCTTTTTTCTGACCGCAAAGAGCGCGCAAGACGGGGCGAGCCACAACTTGCAGCTACTCAAAAATACGGCGTGATTCCTCAATCGCAATTCATGGAGATTGAGGGACGCCGAGTGACCCAAGTCTTTCTTGATTTTGACATTCTAAAACATGTTGAATCTGGCGACTTCGTGATGAGCATGCGTAGCTTCCAGGGCGGAATTGAGTACTCTGAACACACGGGGTGCGTTAGTTCAGCATATGTCGCTTTGCGACCTGGACCGCGCGTAGAGCCAGCCTTTTTTCGCTATCTACTTAAAAGCACCAGATATATTGAGGCCCTACAAAGCACATCCAATCTAGTGCGTGATGGGCAGGCGCTTCGCTTTGACAACTTCTCGGCGGTCGACCTATTCATCGTTCCCATTGAGGAGCAGCGTTCGATCGCGACATTCTTGGACGAGAAGTGCGCCAAGATCGATGTAGCTGTGAAGATCAAGGAAGACCAGATCACGCTGCTACGCGAGCGGCGTCAGATCATCATTCAGGAAGCCGTAACCCGCGGCCTGAATTCCGCCACTCCATTGAAAGACAGCGGCATCGACTGGATTGGCCAAATCCCAGCGCATTGGGAGGTGCGGCGCAGCAAGTTTGTCTTCACGCAACGCAAAGAGTTGGCGCGAAAGGATGACATTCAGCTTTCTGCCACCCAATCCTATGGGGTTATTCCTCAAGAGAAGTTTGAGGAGCTGGTTGGTCGCAGGGTCGTGAAAATCCAGACGAACCTCGAAAAACGCAAGCACGTAGAGTTGGACGACTTCGTGATCAGCATGCGCAGCTTCCAAGGCGGCCTGGAGCGAGCTTGGGCGGCGGGCTGCATCAGGTCCTCCTACATTATTTTGCGACCGCACGAGGAGATTTGCCCGACCTTCTTCGGCTACCTTTTCAAAAGCCCTCGATATATTAAAGCCCTGCAAACAACTGCAAGCTTCATTCGCGACGGGCAAGACTTGACCTTCGAAAATTTCGCGATGGTCGACCTTTTCCTTCCACCCATCAATGAACAGCGTGAGATTGCGGACGAAATCAAAAGAAAATGCGAGAAGGTTGAGAATGGTATTGCCATCAAAGAACGCCAGATCGCCGCGCTCAAGGAATACAAAGCCAGCCTAATCAACGCGGCCGTCACCGGCAAGATCAAGGTTATTTAAGGGATAGTATATGGTCAGCAATACTAGGGAAGTTGCACTCGAGCAGGCGATTCAGAAATATCTGACCGGCTGGACGACCGAAGAGCTGGCAGGCAAGCCCGTGCCGGTTGGCGGCGGCCCCTATAGCATCGGCCTGCCCGGTGACTTCAACGCCCAGTATGCGCTCGACACTGCCATGTTCTGGCAGTTTTTGGAGTCGACACAGGGCAAGGAGCTGGCCAAGCTGCAATCGCGCAACCCATCAGATTGGCAAGCTAAGATCCTTGAGCGCTTTGATCGGATGATCAAAAGGCACGGCCTGCTGCATCTGCTGAAAAAGGGTCTATCGGTCGATGACGCGTTCTTCTCACTGATGTACCCCGCTCCGCTGGCCAGCTCTGCCCCCCGCATCCACGAAAACTTCGCTGCCAATATTTGGAGCATCACTCGACAGGTCCGCTATTCGCAGAGTAACCCTCTGGAAGAAATCGACATGGTGCTGTTCCTGAACGGCATACCCTTGGTAACGGTCGAGTTAAAGAACGCCTGGACTGGGCAAACTGCCCGCTTTCATGGCCAGAAGCAGTACCACGAAAAACGCGACGCCACCCAGCCTCTGCTGCAATTTGGCCGCGCACTTGTGCATATGGCGGTGGACACCGACGAGGTGTTCATGACCACCAAGCTTACCGGGGCCTCGACTTTCTTTCTGCCGTTCAACAAGGGCCACAACAATGGCGAGGGCAACCCGCCGAACCCCAGCGGCCACAAGACCGCCTATCTGTGGGAAGAGGTGTTCCTGCCCGCCAGCCTTGCGGGCATCATCCAGCATTTCGTTCTGCTGGAGGGCAAAGCCACCGATCCGCTGGCGAAGAAATCGCTGATCTTCCCGCGCTATCAGCAGTTGGACGTGGTGCGCCGCTTGCTGGACCACGCGTCCACCAACGGTGTCGGCCACAGCTATCTGATCCAGCATTCGGCGGGATCAGGCAAATCGAACTCGATCACCTGGGCGGCCTATCAGCTGATCGACGCGTACCCCAATAGCGTCGGCCTCCCTGGCGCCAAGGGCCTAGACCAGCCCTTGTTTGACTCGGTTATTGTGGTGACGGACCGGCGCTTGCTCGATAAGCAGCTGCGCGACAACATCAAGGACTTCTCTGAGGTCAAGAACATCGTCGCCCCAGCGCTGCGTTCAGCCGACCTAAAATCCGCGCTGGAGAACGGCAAGAAGATCATCATCACGACAATTCAGAAGTTCCCCTTCATCATTGATGGCATTGCGGACCTAAGCGAAAAACGATTCGCCGTGATCATCGACGAGGCGCACAGCGGTCAAAGCGGCCAGGCCCATGACACCATGAACCGCGCGATGGGTGCCGGGGACACCGACTTGGACGAGGATGATCCGCAAGACCGAATCCTGGCGGCGATGCAGTCCCGCAAAATGCGCGGTAACGCGTCCTATCTGGCCTTTACCGCAACGCCTAAGGCGACCACGCTTGAGAAGTTTGGCGAACAGCAATCCGACAGGAGCTTCAAGCCATTCCATCTTTACAGCATGAAGCAGGCCATTGAAGAGGGTTTCATCCTCAATGTGCTGGCTAACTACACGACCTATAAAAGCTATTACGAAATCCAGAAGTCCGTGGAGGGAAACCCGCTTTTTGACACCCAGAAGGCTCAGAAGAAGCTGCGGGCCTATGTCGAACGCAGCCAGCACACGATCAACACCAAGGCCGAGATTATGCTGGACCATTTCATCCCACAGGTCGTGAATGCCAAGAAGCTTCGCGGCAAGGCCAAGGGGATGATCATTACCCAGAATATCGAATCCGCAATCCGTTATTACAAGGCTGTAAACAAGCTGCTCGACGCACAAGGAACCCCGTTTAAGGCGTTGATCGCTTTTTCGGGAGAGAAGACCGTCGATGGGTTGAAGCACACCGAAGCCGAAATGAACGGCTTTCCTGAAAGTGAGACGCGGGAAAAGTTCGACACTGACGACTATCGGCTGCTGATCGTGGCCAACAAGTATCTGACCGGGTTTGACCAGCCCAAGCTGGCTGCGATGTATGTGGACAAGAAGCTGCAGTTCGTCCTAGCCGTCCAAGCCCTGTCTCGCCTGAACCGTTCGGCCCCAAAGTTGGGCAAGCGAACGGAAGATCTGTTCATCCTCGACTTCTTCAACAGCGTCGATGACATCAAGACGGCCTTCGATCCCTTCTACACCGTGACAACGCTGTCCGAGGCGACCGACGTCAACGTGTTGCACGAGCTGAAGGACGCACTGGACCAAGTTGGAGTATACGAGTGGCAGGAGGTCGAAGACTTCGTCACACGTTATTTTGCCGGTGAAGATGCCCAGGCCCTCAGCCCGATCATCGATGTTGCAGCCAATCGCTTCAACACTGAGTTGGAGTTGCTGGACCCCGAGAAGATCGACTTCAAGATCAAGGCCAAGCAGTTCGTGAAGATCTACGGTCAGATGGCGTCGATCATCCCGTTTGAAGTGCTGGTGTGGGAAAAGCTGTTCTGGCTGCTGAAGTTTCTGATCCCCAAGCTCATGATCGAAGATCCCAATCAGGATATGCTCGACGAACTGCTTGAGGCCGTTGACCTGTCATCGTATGGCTTGGAGCGCACGAAGCTGAACCAGGAAATCGGCCTCGACGATTCCGACACGGAACTGACGCCGCAAAACCCGAACCCACGCGGCAACCGCGACGGCGATCCGGAAACTGATCCGCTGGATGAAATCATTCGCAGCTTCAACGAGCGGTGGTTTCATGGCTGGAGCGCGACGCCTGAGGAGCAACGTGTCAAGTTCGTCAACATCGTCAACAGCATCCGCGCACACCCGGACTACACAGCCAAGTACGAGGACAATGCTGACCCTTACAATCGCGGCCTCGCATTGGAAAAGATGCTCCAGGACGTGATGCTGAAAAGGCGAAAGGACGAGCTGGAGCTCTATAAGCTGTTTGCCTCTGATCCGGCGTTCAAAGCGGCATGGAGCCAGAACATCGAGCAGGTGCTCAAAAAGAACTTGGACAATCAGGCCAGCGCATAAAGCGAAAAAACTGGGGGAGTCTACCGGCTGCACAAGCACGCAGACGGCGACTATAGCCTCGACCCAGCCACCGCTGTAGTCAGAGGTAAGACCCATGATTCGGAGAAGACGCGGGTGTCGGAGATCATCAAGGCGCTGAGAGACAGCTTCGTTGCTGAGGTAAGGGGTTCTTTACCGACATCGCTAATCACATCAGCCGGCAAAAGGATTTGATGGCTCATGGTCACGAAGCGTGCTGGTCAGATCGAATGCAAACGTGTGGGCAAGTGGAGTGCAGTATTCCAATTGGTATTCCAATTAAAAATTTGGAACTATATTGATCTTATAAATCAATATTTTACGCGACGGATTCAAATTACCCCGGCCCACCATTTGATCAACTAAAGACGTCCACGGACGTCTTTTTTTGTGCCTGAAAACCAGTGAAATCAAGGGTTTCAGGGCCATTGGCTTCCGTAGAGGCTTTTTGAGTTCCAGGCGTTTTGGTATCCCAAGCTTTGGGAATACCAAAACGATGTCAGAGGTGGCCCGCATGCCCACCAATGCATCCCACCACTCCCTTCTGCCAAACCAAGGCAACGAAGACAGCAGAAAACGACGTCATCCTCACTGACGATGACTAGCCTTGGCGTAGGATCAAGACCCATAAAGCCGCACTCAACGCGACTTCATCATTCTAAAAAACTCCCCGTCTACACCCTCAAACTTACCAATCACATTTATTCTCACCACACACTTAATAAGCTAGCCACCTATCTAATTTAAAACAACCGTCTGAACTCAACCCCATCTGATAACACCTCTCTTTAACCAACCACACCGCCCTGTTTTTTATTTCACAGGTATTTCACATACCCTTACTTATGCTAATGTCATTACGACATCACCGCTATCAAACCCGGATCGGGAGTGTGTATGACAGGTCTTCTGGCTTCCGTTAACAGCCGTACGCAACTGGTCGGGCAAAACCGTCTGGAATTGCTTTTATTCCGGTTCAACGACCATCAGTTGTACGGCATCAATGTGTTCAAAGTGCGCGAGGTTATTCGCTGCCCCAAGTTGTCTGTACTACCAAAGTCTAATAACAACATTTGTGGCGTGGCAAACATCAGAGGCTCTTCCATCCCCGTTCTAGACCTTGCGATGGCCACTGGGCTGCCGGGTATTACCGATAAGGAGAGCGCTTTTATCATACTTACGGAGTACAACAATCGCGTTCAGGGTTTTCTGGTTTATGCGGTTGAGCACATTGTTAATTTGAATTGGGAGGATATCCATCCTCCGCCCAAGGGCAGTGGCGATAACAATTATCTGACCGCTGTGACCCGCGCGGATGATCGGTTGGTAGAGATCATCGATGTGGAAAAGGTGCTGACGGAAATTTCTCCTACGTCGGAGGAGATTTCCAATGGTGTGGTGGATCACCAGGTGACTCAGTGGGCACGGCATCTGCGTGTGCTCACGGTCGATGACTCGATGGTCGCCCGCAAGCAGGTGACGCGTTGCCTGGAAACCGTCGGGGTGGAGGTGGTTGCGCTGAACGATGGGCGTCAGGCTCTGGATTATCTTCGCGCCATGCTCGATGAAGGGCGCGATCCGCAGGAAGAGTTTTTGATGATGATCTCGGACATTGAGATGCCCGAGATGGATGGCTACACCCTGACCGCTGAAGTACGCAGCGATCCGCGCCTGGCGAAGTTGCATATTGTGTTGCACACCTCGCTGTCGGGCGGGTTTAACCAGGCCATGGTGAAGAAAGTCGGGGCCGATGACTTCCTGGCGAAGTTCCGCCCGGATGACTTGGCCGGTCGGGTCGTCACTCGCATCAAGGCGGCCAACGCCAACTGATCCATTCAACCACCACACCATTCACGCCAGGGAGGCTGAGCGGCAATACATAAAAAGAAGAAACAGTAGAGGCCATATCATGACCAAGTGTAATGAGCTCTATCATCAGGCTCCAGACGGCGAAGCAAGGCCTTTCTGGAAGGGTACGCTGGATACCTGCACATCGGGCTGCGCAACCACGTCGCCTAATTCCGCATGCGAACCCGGCACCACAACCACGCCCATCTCCCCTACCTCAATGAAAGACGAGCTGATCGCCGCCCAGGCGGTGTGCACCCGAGCCAAAGCCGCAGTCGTCGAAATGTTCAGCCATGCGCGCATGGGCCGTGCGCTGGAGCTTGAGCCCATCAGCTCGCTAGTGGATGACATTTCCAGCTCGATCGCCCGCCACCCAGACGCTTTTATCAGCCTGGCACGCCTTAAAAGCATCGACGATTACACCTATATGCACTCGGTGGCGGTGTGTGCACTGATGATCGCGCTGGGCGTACAACTCAAGCTGCCGCCCGCGCTCATTCGTCGCGCGGGGCTGGCCGGCCTGCTGCACGACATCGGCAAGATGGCTATTCCAAACGCCATCCTTAATAAACCCGGGCGTTTGAGCAGCGATGAATTGCAAGTGGTCCGCCGCCATCCCCTGGAAGGCGAAAAAACCCTGATGGGCACCGCCCAGATGTGCGACATGGTGGTGGACGTATGCCTGCATCACCACGAAAGAGTTGACGGCACTGGCTACCCTCACGGGCTGGCGGGTGAGCAAATCAGTGTTTTTTCACGCATGGCCGCAGTGTGCGACGTCTATGACGCGGTGACTTCCGACCGCTCCTACAACCAAGGCTGGGACCCCGCCGTGGCCATTCAGCAAATGTCCACATGGCAGGGGCATTTTGACGATGAAGTATTTCGGGCTTTCCTAAAATCGGTAGGCATTTACCCAGTGGGCTCTATTGTTCAAATGAAAAGTGGCACGATCGGCGTGGTCATTGAACAACATACCGATTCGCTGTTGACGCCCAAGGTCAAGTTATTCTTCTTACCGGTTCTTAATATTTATATCACCCCGAAAGTTGTCGATTTGAGTGACCCCGCTCAAACCGATCGCATCATCGCGCGGGTGCCGCCGCAACGTTATGGCTTTAAAAACACCGAGCACTTGTGGCTCGATGATAATGAGTCCAACTGAGTAGCGATAACTGTCATGCAGTATTGACCGATGAAACGATAAGCATCGGCGCTACTGCCTAAGCAGCCCATAGTTAAGCCTTAAGTCTTGTGTGCACAAAAAAATTGGAATGCCAGTATCCGGCGGTATTGGCAACTATCAGCGCGGGCAGGAATCATCATGAAATTCAACTCATTGCAGACTCGAATTTGCTTTACCGCAGGACTCTGCTTATTCATCTCTTGCGCCAGCCTGGTTTTATATGGGCTGTACTCTTCAAATGCGAATCAAACTTATGTGGGCCGCGAAGTTTCTACGCTGATCGAAAATTCGACCATCCGCGAAGTGCAGAACCTTGCCGAATCGCGCGCAAATGCCATCCAAGCAAAATTGCAGAACGCCCTGGACTCAGCTCGCACAATGGCCAACACCATGAGCGCCAGTAAAAGTACGCAGAGCCCGCTCGCTCTGGGCCGGGAGCAAATCAACACAATGTTGCTCAGCGTGCTCAAGGACAACCCGGATTTCAACGGCACCTACTCGTGCTGGGAGCCGGATGCTCTGGACGGTCAGGATCAAGCCTCTCGTAACAATGAAGGCGGTAACAACCCGCTGACGGGCCGTTTTACGCCATATTGGACCCGCAGTTCGGACGGCCATATTGCCGTGCAACCGCTGGTGGAATACGACTCCGACGCGCGTCACCCCAACGGTGTCCTTAAAGGCGGCTGGTACTCCGGCCCCCGCGACACCCAGAAAGAGAGCGTGTTGGACCCAATCCCCTACGTGGTTCAAGGCAAAAACGTATGGCTGACGACGCTCTCGGTGCCCATCACCGCCAATGGCAAGTTCTACGGTGTGGTCGGTGCTGACTTCGATATTTCGTTTATTCAGAAACTCAGTGAGCAAATGTCCGCCGCCCTGTATGACGGCAAAGGTTCGGTGACGATATTGAGCCATCAAGGCTTGGTGGTGGCCAACAGTAAACGCCCCGAACTAATCGGCCAGCCATTGAAGGCATTGCTGCCCGACACCTGGGAAAAAGTGTTGGCCAACGTGCAGAAAGGCCAGGGTGACAGTCGGATGAACCAGGAAGCCGAGGAGATCGAGGTGCAAATGCCGATCACCCTGGGCCGCACCGACAAACCCTGGGCGATCTTGATCCATTTGCCCAAGGCCGTGGTGATGAGCCAGGCGATTGCGCTGGAGCAGGAGCTGAAGTCCCGCGGGCTGAGCAGCAGCATCTGGCAGGTGGGCGTCGGGCTCAGTATTTCTGTGCTGGCCTTGATTGTGTTGTGGTTTGCCACCGCGAAAATCGTCGGCCCGATCCGTGAGGCCGCGACCCTGGCCGCGACCATCAGTCTTGGGGATTTTTCCCAGCGTCTGGTTCAGAAATCCGAAGATGAAGTCGGGCAGTTGTCTTTTGCCCTGAACGAAATGTCGGACAGCCTGCAACGTCAGGTCAAAGTCGCCGAACGCATCTCCGAAGGCGACCTGGACCTTGAGGTTCGTCTGTCGTCCCCCAACGACACCTTGGGCAAGGCGCTGGAAAAAATGGTCGGCAACTTGAACAACCTGATCTCCCAGGTTCAGGTCAGCGCCACCGAGATCACCGGCAGTTCGGGCCAGGTCACAGAGTTGAGTCAGTCGTTGTCCGAGGGTGCGGCCAACTCCGCGTCGTCCATTACCGAGATCAGTGCGGTCATGACGCAAATGGCCGCGCAAACCACCGACAACGCGGCCAACGCTAAGAAGGCCGATGAGCAGTCACAGGCATCACGCGCGGACGCGGGGGAAAGTGACCAGCTGATGAGCGAGCTGATCGCCGCCATGGCCGAGATCGACAACTCGGGCAAAGACATCACGGCCATCATCACCACCATCGACAATATTGCTGCCCAGACCAACCTGCTGGCCTTGAACGCCGCCATTGAAGCGGCGCGTGCCGGCGAACTCGGCCGTGGTTTTGCCGTGGTGGCCGACGAAGTGCGTAGCCTCGCCGCACGCAGTGCCGAAGCCGCCCAGCAAACCGCGGCGCTGATCGCCGACTCGTCAACCAAGACCCAGCGCGGCATGGTCATCGCCGGACGCACCGCCGATTCGCTGCGCAATATCGTTAATGGCACCACGGCGGTTTCGAGCTTGGTGTCCCTGATCTACCAGGCTTCGAGCGAACAAGCCTCCGGGTTGCAGCAGGCCAGTATCGGCTTGGAGCAGATCGATGAAGTGACTCAGCAAAATCAGCACAACTCCCAGCAATGCGCGGTGGCGGCCAAGAACTTGTCGGAACGGGCTAACGCCATGCAGCAAGGGCTGAGCCGTTTCAAGGTCAAAACCAGCTAGCGCGGCGGCCCGGCCGGGGGCGGTCAACCGCTGCCCTCGGTCCCTTTCATCAACCGCAGGTTCATTCACGAAATGTTAAGAATCGCCTCCCTATACTGACCGACTGCGAGCCGCTCCCCCGAGCGGCCCCCTGCCCCGGTATCCACAACCCATGACGCGCCCCGCCTCTCTGCTGCTCCTGCTTGCTGGCCTGTTGTTTTTCTTTGCTTTGGATAACCACGAACTGCAAGGCTCCACCGAAGCCCGCGTCGCCGGGATCGCCATGGCGATGCACCTGGACAACGACTGGGTGGTGCCGCAGTTGTTTCGCGAGCCGTTCCTGGAAAAACCACCCCTGAGCCTGTGGCTGGACGCCGGCGCGATTCGCGTGTTCGGCGGCACCACCTGGGCGGTGCGCCTGGCGTCGGCCTTTGCTGGGTTGTTCAGCGTGATGCTGCTGTACGGGATGCTGCGCAAGTTCGGACGCCCGCAAACCCTGGCGTTCAGCGCGGCATTGATCCTGGCGACCATGGCCAGTTACTGGAGCAATGTGCGGGGTGTCGGCGAAGATGCGTTGCTCAGCCTGGGCGTGACCACCGCCCTGTTGGCGTTCTACCAGGCGGTGCGGCCGGATCGTCAAGGTTCGGCAACCGGCGCCTGGGCGTTGTTTACCGCCGGGATGGTGATCGCCACGTTGAGCAAAGGCGTGCTAGGCCTGGCGATGCCCGGCGTGGTGATTTTTGTGTACTTGGTCAGCACCAGCTTGATGGATAAACGCCTGCGCCTCGGGGACTGGCTCAAGCCGGCGGCGTTTACCCTGCTGGCCCTGATTCCATTGCTGATCTGGCTGACATTCCTATTCCAACGCGGCGGCCTGCAGGCCGTGGGCGAAGTGCTGTGGACCAATAGCGTCGGACGCTTCAGCGGCGAATTCGTCGAGGCTGGGCATTACGAGCCGTTCTATTACTACCTGCTGAAGCTGCCGCAAGCGTTTTTACCGTGGAACATCCTCGTGTACCTGGGGCTGTGGCATTTCCGCAAAAGCCTGGTACGTAATCGTTACCGGTTATTTTTCAGCGTTTGGCTGGTGGCGCAGTTCACGTTGCTGACGTTGGCCTCAAGCAAACGCACGGTGTACCTGATGGCCCTGACACCCGCCGCCGCGGTGCTGGCCGCCGAGTATGGGCGGGTCATCCTGGAGTGGCTGAAGGCGCATAAGCCGTCACTCTACAAGTACCACAGGCGTCTGGTCGGCGGCGTGTTCACGCTAGCGGTGGCGTGTTACCTGACGGCCGCGTTCTGGTTTGCGCCCAAAGCCGATGTGCGTCAGTCGTTCGTGCCGGTGATCCGCCAGGTTCAGGCACTGCAAGCCGAAGGCAAGGAAGTGGTGTTGTTTCAACCCAACGAACGTATCGCCGGGGCCAGCGTGTTTTATTTGCAGAGCTACTTGAAGATCTTGCAGACAGACGCGCAACTGCACAGTTATCTCGCCGCCAGGCCTGGCAACGTTGCGTTGCTGGACCGTACCGACGGCCTGAGCACGCCGGTCAAGGTGATCAAGGAAATGGCGATCAATCGCCAGCCCTACTACTTCGTCGAGCAGTAGGGCCGGCGCGGCAGGTTAGTGTTTGGTGAGTTTGTCCAGGTAACCCATGGCGAATGCCGAGACCACGAAGGTCATGTGGATGATCACGTACCACATCAGGTGCTGAGGATCGACGTTCTTGGCGTCCATAAAAATGCGCAGCAAGTGGATGGAGGAAATCGCTACGATGGAGGCCGCCACTTTCATCTTCAGCGACGAAGAGTCCATGGTGCCCAGCCAGTTGAGCTTTTCCTTGTTGTCGTCGATATCCAACTGCGAGACGAAGTTCTCGTAGCCGGAAATCATCACCATCACCAACAGGCCGCCGACCAGGGCCATGTCGATCAACGACAACAGCAGCAGGATCACTTCGGCTTCCAACATGGTGAAGATGTTGGGAATGACGTGAATGATTTCCTGGAAGAATTTCAACGCCAGGATCAGCAAGCCCAGGGACAGCCCCAGGTAGATCGGCGCCAGCAACCAGCGCGAGGCGTACATCGCATTTTCGATAAAGCGTTCCATTGGATCTCACACAGCGTGGTTAGAAATGGCGGCGAGTATACCAGCCGCCATCAGCGCGCTGTAACCGCGAGAAAACTGACCTGGGCGGCTTCTGTAAGAGAATTTTTCTGCTAGTGTCGAGCCCATCAACTCGGCTCGATGATGTCGGACAGGAAGAAACTCAGATGATGGATGTGCGATCCCCTTTGGCCGGTTTCGGCCTGTGCGCAGCATTGCTGCTGGCGGGCGGCTGCTCCCCCAGCGATGAAAAAAAACAGGCCACCCTCGAAGAGAAAACCGCGCAATTCGAACAATCCTTGGACAGCATCCAAGATCCCAAACTGCGCGACGCCATCGCTGACCTCGGCGGCTCGCTGCTGTTGCTGGAGCGCGCGCAACTCAAGCTCGCCAACAAGCCCATCGAGCCCGAGTACGGTGAAGACTCCCTGGCCCTGCTCAAGCACTACCCCACGCCCCAGGCGTTGGTGGACACCTACATCAATGGCCTGTTCGTGCTGCGCAAGACCTCCCACTCCGATTACCTGACCGATCTGCAGCCGGTCTTCCCGTTCAATTTCAACCTGCCTGACCAGTTCCCGTTTCCCCACGGCCTGGAATGGCAGTCGGTCACCCTGAGCAACCACAAAGTCATTCCGTTCCAGCCGGAATGGTCGGAAACCGATCCGGGCATCCAACTGAGCCCCAGCAGCTCCAACCTGACCAACCCCGATGATCTGACGGTGACCTACCCGTTCATCGACGGCATCGAGACCGAAAACAAAAGCCAGCCGCAACCGGTGAGCCTCAAGGGCACGGTGGAGGTGATCGCGCCGGGCAATGTGCTGACGTTTGACTTGTCGACCAAGGACGTAGGCCACCCGCGCACTGAAGGCGCGATCAGCGTCAATCTGCTGCGTCTGGAGAAGAACTACGCCGAAATCGAACTGACCAATAGTCAGCCCCTGGCGCCCCAAGTCGGCGATGAGTCCCCCAACCCGCTGCTGGTACAGGCGCGCGACAGCACCAGGCAATTCCTTACTCGCTCGGGATCCATCAATGAAAGCGCGGCTCAGGTGGCGTTCTACCAGAAACAATTGGCCGAGATGCAAAAGCAAAAAGTCTGGTCCGACGCCTTGGAAAAACAGCTCAGCGATGAGCAAAAAGCCTTCGAACACCAGCAGAACACCCATTACGCCAAGGTGTACTTCAATGGGCTGATCGACACCGTGCAAGTCAACGTGCTGGATTTTTCCAAGGCCACGGTGACCCGCAAGGACCTCGACCTGCCGGTGCTTCGCTTCGACAAAAACAGCCTGGAAAAAACCGTGCAAGCCTTGCCCATGCCGGTCACCGTGTATGACGACAGCGCCGCCGATTGGCTCAAGGACGCCACACTGACCGAAGACCAGCTGAAAAACAGCGTCACCATCAGCCAGTCCGTCGAAGACGCCAGCGCCGCGACTATCGTGTTCGACCACCCCTTCACGTTCAATGACGATCTGGTCGGCGCCGAGCGTAATAGCACTGAGTCGCCGGTGACCTTCTTTACTGCCGATGAAAAAGGCGAGCGCGGCGAACCGATTGAATTGCCCACCGAGGCTTTTGAGCTGAACCCGGCACGCGGCACCCTCACCTACGACCTCACGCTGTTTCCGGAAAACCCCGCTTATGTGGTGGGCTCGATCCCGTTGTTCCTGGCGACCATCGAGAAAAACCAGATCGACGTGGGCACGTTGCCTAAGGGCCTGTCGCTCAAGGACAACGCGCTGGTTGTCGACCAGAAAGCCTTCCCCTCCGACAGCTGGCGTTTCTATGCCAAGGACGCCAGCGGCCACTACCTCAAGGAAATCCTCGCCGTCAGCCATCGCGCCGCGGAATACGGCACGGCGTTATTCGACGTGCATTACTTCTACGGCCAGCCGAGCGCGCTGGAAAGCTACCAGCGTACCGAGCTGAATACCGTGCAATACGGCTTTGAGGTCAAACTGGATAAGCCCGAGAGCAAATAAGCGGATTACAGAGCGAGCTGCTCGTGGTTGCGGTTGAGCAGTCGAAGATGAGCCTGCAAGTGCAGGCACCAGATCGGCGGGTCCTCGACCATTTCGTAGCCCTGCCGAGTCAGGTTTTCGACGATCGACTCCAGCAGATGGGCTGCCTCGAAGGGGCCGCGAAATGGGCCCTGGGACTTCACCGCGGACGGCTGCTCGCCGGTCATCCCGGCGGCAAGCAGCACCGTCCACAGCCCGTTATCCCCAGCGAGAGGGCGAATGGCGCATTCGATACGGGTAGCCAGTCCGAAGTACTGGCGGGTAAGACAGAGGTTGCGCGACATGGCGGCGACCCTCGGTAGTTCGGTGTTCAGCCCCTGCGCGTGGGCGAGGCTGTTGCTGTCCAGCGACTCCTGTGGATATCCCTAATCCTCAGGATAGAAGAAAAACACGACAAACCAAGGCCGTAGAGACCAACGGTGTAGGCCCCTGTAGTCACCAGTCAAATTATTGTCATTTCTGCCAGCCTTGCGGCGAGCGAACTGGCGCCGCGCGAGACAAGCTCGCTCACCACAGGGATCGGGGCACAGGCTTGGATTTCCAGCGCCATTTCGCTTGAGAAAAGCGGCAGTCAACTCAGGTTCTGTGGCAACACCCCAACCCCTGTGGTGAGCGGGCTTGCCCCGCGCGAGGCCAGCTCGCACACCACAGGGATAGGGGCAGAGGCTTGGATTTTTTAGCGCCATTTCGTTTGAGAGAAGCGGCAGGTCAACTCACGTTCTGCGGCCCCCCCCCAACCCCTGTGGTGAGCGGGCTTGCCCCGCGCGAGGCCAGCTCGCTCACCACAGGGATCGGGGCACAGGCTTGGATTTCCAGCGCCATTTCGCTTGAGAAAAGCGGCAGTCAACTCACGTTCTGTGGCAACACCCCAACCCCTGTGGTGAGCGGGCTTGCCCCGCGCGAGGCCAGCTCGCTCACCACAGGGATCGGGGCACAGGCTTGGATTTCCAGCGCCATTTCGCTTGAGAAAAGCGGCAGTCAACTCACGTTCTGTGGCAACACCCCAACCCCTGTGGTGAGCGGGCTTGCCCCGCGCGAGGCCAGCTCGCTCACCACAGGGATCGGGGCACAGGCTTGGATTTCCAGCGCCATTTCGCTTGAGAAAAGCGGCAGTCAACTCACGTTCTGTGGCAACACCCCAACCCCTGTGGTGAGCGGGCTTGCCCCGCGCGAGGCCAGCTCGCACACCACAGGGATAGGGGCAGAGGCTTGGATTTCCAGCGCCATTTCGTTTGAGAGAAGCGGCAGTCAACTCAGGTTCTGTGGCAACACACCAACTCCTGTGGTGAGCGGGCTTGCCCCGCGCGAGGCCGGCTCGCTCACCACAGGGATAGGGGCAGAGGCTTGGATTTCCAGCGCCATTTCGTTTGAGAGAAGCGGCAGTCAACTCAGGTTCTGTGGCAACACACCAACTCCTGTGGTGAGCGGGCTTGCCCCGCGCGAGACAAGCTCGCTCACCACAAGGATCGGGGTAGAGGCTTGGATTTTCAGCGCCATTTCGTTTGCGAGAAGCGGCAGACAACTAAGGTTTTGTGGCAACACACCAACCCCTGTGGTGAGCGGGCTTGCCCCGCGCGAGGCCGGCTCGCTCACCAAAAAAATCGGTGCATTCAGTGACATCGGCTGTTATGAAGCGGGTTTGGCCTCGGTCAGCGCCTGTTGCGCCAGTTCCTTCTCTGCTTCTTTGAGGTCGTCTTCACTGATCATTTCTGCAATCGCACGCAAACGCTCGACCACCCGCGCGTTGACGCTACCCTCCGGGAATTGCCCCTCGGCATCCGGCTCGCCGGCATCCTCGCCCACCAGCAGGCTCAAGGCTTCATCGGCCTGGCGTACCGCGTAGATGTGGAACTGCCCAGCCCGCACGGCCTGCAGCACCTTTTCATCGAGCATCAGTGTGGCAACGTTGGCCTGGGGAATGATCGCCCCCTGCTCACCGGTCAGCCCACGGGCTTCGCAGAGACGGAAGAAACCTTCGATCTTCTCGTTAACCCCACCCACCGCCTGCACTTCACCAAACTGGTTGATGGAGCCGGTGATGGCAAAGCACTGCTTGAGCGGGGTTTTCGACAGCGCCGAGATCAACGTGCACGCTTCGCCGAGTGACGCACTGTCACCGTCCACGTAGCCGTAGGACTGTTCCAAAGCGATGCTGGCGGAAATCGCCAGTGGGAATTCCTGGGCATAGCGGCTGCCCAGGTAACCGGTGAGGATCATCACGCCCTTGGAGTGGATCGGCTGGCCGAGGTTGACCTCACGTTCGATGTCGACAATCCCGCTGCCGCCGGGGTACACCGTGGCGGAAATCCGCGCCGGCACGCCGAACGCCGAGTCGCCCACTTCCAGCACCGTCAGGCCGTTGCACTTGCCGACCGCCGCACCGGCGGTGTCGATCAGGATCACCCCGGCGAGCATATCGTCGAGAATCCGCGCCGACACCCGCCCGGTGCGCGTGGCCTTAGCCTTGAGTGCGCGTTCGATATGGCCGGCGTCGGTCATCTCGTCGCCCGCCAGGTGACGAATGAAATCCGCCTCGCTGACCAATTGGAACAGATCACCAATACGCGCCGACAAACGCCCTTGATGCTCCGCCAGCCGCGCGCTGTAAGTGGCCAGGCGCGCCACGGCGTCGGATGTCAGCGGCGCCATGCCCTCTTCCGAGGTGCGGGTTTTGAGCAACTGCGCGAACTGCTCCAGGCTTTCGTCGACCATCGGGATGTCTTCGTCGAAGTCCACCAGCACCCGGAACATTTCCTGGAAGTCCGGATCGGCGTCCTGCAACGCGTAGTACAACTGACGCGAACCGATAATGATGACTTTGACCTGCAGCGGGATCATCTGCGGGTTGAGGGTCACGGTGGCCAGACGCCCCAGTTCGCCCAGCGGCGACTCCATTTTCAGCTTGCGCGACTGCAGGGACCGTTTGAGGGCGTCCCACACGAACGGCTCGCTGAGCATTTTTTCCGCTTCAAGGATCAGAAACCCGCCATTGGCGCGGTGCAACGCGCCTGCGCGCAGTTGGCGATAGGTGGTGTAGAGCGCGCCCTGATCGGTGCTGTATTCGATACGCCCGAACAGGTTGTCGTAAGTTGGGTGCGGCTCGAACACCACTGGTGCGCCGCCGTTGACCGGATGGCCCACCACCAGGCTCGGGCAGTATTGCTCTTCCAGCAGCTTGCGCGCCTGGGCGTCGGTCTTGGCATCATCCACCAATTGCTCGACCACGGTCTTGAGCAGGTACACCTGCATGGCTTGCAGGTAACCGCAGACGGCCGCGTTTTCCGCGTATTTTTCCGACAGCGGCGCCAGCAATGGCTGAAGGGCCAGGGTGATGGTTTCTTCGTTGAACTGGCGCAGTTGGTTATTCGACTCGCGCTTCCACTGCGGCAAGCTGGCCAGCTCTTCGTTGAGGCGTTCTTCCAGTTCGGAAATATCGGTGTGAAAGCGCTCGCGGTCGGCTTCCGGCAACTGCGAGAACTCGGCCTCGTCCAGGGCCTTGCCGTCGAGCATCGGCGTGAACGCGATATTGGAGCTGTCGCGGTACAGCGCCACGTCTTTTTCCAGGGCCAGGCGTTCGATCACGTCCAGCGCTTTGTCGTAACGCTGGTTGAAGGCGCGGTCGATAGCGCTCTTGCGCTGCTGGTAGGCAGGGTGTTCGAACACGGCCGGGAACGTGGCCACCAGGTTGTCGATCAGCGCGTTGATATCGGTAATGAACGCTGCGCCTCCCCCGGCGGGCAACTCAAGGGCGCGCGGCTCGCGAGGTTCATCGAAGTTATTGACGTAAACCCAGTCCGACGGGGTTTGCAGGCGCTTGCCTTCGGCCTTCAGGTAGCGTTTGACGAACGAAAAGCGACCGGTGCCCGGCTCCCCCATGACAAAAACGTTGTAACCGGGGCGTGGCATGGCCACACCGAACTGCAAGGCTTCAACCGCGCGTTCCTGGCCAAGCACACCGCGAAAGGGCTCCAAATCATTGGTGGTCGAGAAGCTGAACTGTTCAGCGGAGAAAGGGCGAGTCAGCGCATCGGGCGCTAGACGCAGGCTGGCAGCAACAGGATCAGGCATCGGGCTTCCTTACATCAGGCGGGGCAGATAGCGGCATTCTGGCTCCCCCTTGCGCGCTCTGGCAAGGCGGGCCTCAGGGAAAGCACAGACGTGGGACGCCGCCGGCAGATATTTCATCAAATCGCCATCGGTTTTATAAAAACCCACGGAACCCTTCGAACGTGCCTAAACTCCAAACTGCGCGGGTTGGACTAATAACCGATCCCTAGGGCGCTATGAAGTGCCTGAACCCTTGTCCATTGGTTTGCACACAAAGAGAACAAAGCTATGAAACGGATCCTTCTCGGTACTCTCTTCACCGTCGTCTCCCTCAATGCAATGGCAGAAGCACCAGGTGGCCCGAACTGCGGTTGGGGCAACATGTTGTTCGAAGGCCAGCGCGGCACTCCGGCTCACTTCCTGGCTTCCACCACTAACGGCACCTCGGGTAACGCCACCTTCGGCATGACCTCGGGCACCAATGGTTGCAGCACCAACAGCGCGCTGACCTACGGCGGCAAGTCTTGGATTGCCATGAATGGCATGATGAACGAGCTGTCCGAAGACATGGCCAAGGGTAATGGCGAAGCACTGACCACCTACGCCGTGGTACTGGGTGTTGCGCCCGAAGATCGCGAGCACTTCGCTGCCGTGACTCACGAGCACTTCCAGCAAATCTTCAGCAAAGCTGACGTCACTGCTGACGACGTGCACAACAACACCCTCGCTGTACTGAAAAGCGATGCCCGTCTGGCGAAATACGCGACCCAGGCTTAAGCTCGACCGACCCGCGCCTCTCCAGGCGCGGGTTTTATTTTTGGGCCCGCCTCCCCTTTGGGTCTTTCTATTTCCGACTTAAGTTGCCTTTATGCTCAAACGAATTGCCTGCCTGGCACTCTTCGCCTGCGCCCCGCTGTATGCGGCCCCGCACCTTGATGATCAACGTTTGCAGCAATTGGCCAACGATCCGTTCTGGCTTTCCCTGGGCCATTACGAAGCCGGCAAGCTCAAAGGCTGGCGCAGTTATGTCAGCGATAAGAAATTTTTCCTGGCGGCCGATGGTGCTCACCATCCGGACGCGGAACTCAAGGCCACCGTCGACGCACTCTATGCGCCCGCCGGCCTGGGTGAAAAACACGCCCAATGCGTCTACCCCGCACGTACCCGCTGGCTCAAGGATCAGTTGCACCTGACCGACCTGCCCGCCGTGGACTGCGCCGAATTCAAGCAATGGTTCAAGGACGTCGCCCCCCACAGTGCGGTGATGATCTTCCCGGCGGCCTACCTCAACAGTCCGTCGTCGATGTTCGGCCACACGTTGTTGCGTATCGACCAGGCCGACGTGCAAAGCAACAACACCGCACTGCTTAGCTACGCGATTAATTTCGGCGCGTATATCGAAGGCTCGGACAACAGCATTCTCTACGCCTGGAAGGGCCTGATGGGCGGCTACCCCGGCCTGTTCGCGCTGGTGCCCTACCAGGAAAAACTCTCCGAGTACCGTAGCCTGGAGAACCGCGACCTGTGGGAATACCGCCTCAACCTCACCCAGGTCGAGACCGAGCGCATGGTCGAGCATGTGTGGGAACTCAAGCAGATCCAGTTCGATTACTTTTTCTTCGACGAAAACTGCTCTTATCGCCTGTTGGAACTGCTGCAAGTCGCCCGCCCCGGCCTGCGTTTGACCGAGCAATTCCCGCTGACCGCCATCCCCACCGATACAGTCAAAGCCGTGAAAGAGGCGGGTCTTGTAGAGAAAATCGACTATCGCCCGTCCCGCGAGCGCGAATTGCTTGAACGCGCCAAACCCTTGGATGGCGACGAGCAGCAATGGGTGCTCAAGATCAGCGACGACCAGAAGCAATTGCAGGAGCCGGCCTTCAAGGCCCTGCCCCGCGAGCGTCAGGCCCTGATTATCGACGCGGCTTATCGCCTGGGCCGCTACCGCGCCAATGGCCTGGAACGCGACACCGCCCGCTCCCAACGCAGCTTCGAGCTGCTGCGCGCGATCAACCAGAACCCTGCGCCCGACCTCAAGATCCAGCCGCCCGGCCTGCCGGAAGACGGCCATGAATCCCGCACCTGGCAAGCCGGTATCGGCACCCGTGGCGACAAGGCTTTCGGCGAATACGGCCTGCGCATGGCTTACCACGACCTCAACGACAACGCTGAAGGCTTCCCCCTCGGCGCGCAGATCGAAATCCTGCAAATGAAACTGCGCCAGTACGAAGGCAACCACTGGCAGTTGCAACAACTGGACCTGGCCACCATCCGCTCCCTGACCCCGCGCAACGCGTTGCTGCAGCCCTGGTCCTGGCAAGTCACCGGCGGCCTGGAACGCGTACCGGGCAAACACGACGACGAAACCCTGGTCGCCCATGTCAACGGCGGCGCTGGCAGCACCTGGCAACTGCGCGACGACATGCTCGGCTTCGCCCTCGGCACCGTGCGTGTGGAACACAACAACGACTTCAACGAAGCCATCTCCCCGGCCGCTGGCTTTAACACCGGCGTACTGTGGAAAAACCCGCTGGGCAACCTGAGCCTGGAAGCCAAAGGCGATTTCTTCACCAATGGCGAAGTGCGGCGCAGCCTCAGCCTCAACCAACAGTGGGAACTGTCCCGCAACCTGGGCCTGCGCCTGAGCGCCCAGCGCGAATACAGCCATCTATCCTCGCCGGTCAATGAAGTGATGCTTGAAGTGAAGTGGTACCACTACTGACCAACGCCTGACGAAAATCAAAAATGCGGGAAGGGGCAAGCACCCTCCCCCATTTGTTAGCATTGCCCGCACCATCAGGAGTTCACTCGACATGGCCGTTACCTGCACCACCCTTGAAGAAGTTCGAAACAACATCGACCGCCTCGACCAACAAATCGTCACTCTTCTGGCCGAACGCGGCCACTACGTCTCCCAGGCCGCCCACTTCAAAAAAGATGCCGATGGCGTCAAGGCCCCGCAGCGGGTCGAACAAGTGATTGCCAAAGTGCGCAACCTGGCGGAGGTGGCGGGCGCCAATCCGCAAGTCACCGAACAGGTTTATCGCGCCATGATTGCGGCGTTTATCCAGCAGGAATTGGCTGAGCACGCGGCGCTGACCACGCAGCAGGCGACCTAACCCCTAAAGCGGGCTGAGCAAAGATTTGGCCTCTACCGTTAAGGCCAACACATTTCTCACACCCCCTTCACATCCGTCCGACGAATCCCCTTCTAGACTTTCCCTATCAGCCGTAAAACGGCCAGGGAGTACGCCATGTGGCGGTATGCGGTCATGTTGTGGGCGGTAATGGGGTTGGCGGGTTGCCAGACGACCCATCAGGAATTGTTGGCCAAGGGTTATCCACCGGCCTTCGCCGATGGCTTTGACGATGGCTGCAGCAGCGGTCGCCAGGCGGCTGGTGTGATCAGTGGGGAGTTTCGCAAGAATGTGCCGCGCTATCTGCAAGAGCGGGAGTACGCCGAGGGCTGGGAGGACGGTTTTCGTCAGTGCAAGGCAATGCGGGAGAACGAAGAACTGCGCGATTACAAAGAGCGCCATTGGGATGAGCGCGAACGCGAGTGGCAGCAGGAGAAGGATCGCGATGCGGCCCGGGCCTATCGCTCGCAATAGGTCGCTTTCAGACATCCATCGAAACTAAAGCACAGCGAACATGGCCCAAGCTCCATAGAGGGAGATCATCATGAGCCGTGCTTTTGTAAACGAAGACAACGCCGCCGCCCAGGCCGATCAGCCGGTGGAGCGTCAAGTCAGTGAGCAACCCAACCGCCTGACCGCGCAAGGTCTGGCGCAGTTGCACGCCAAAGTCGCGCAGTTGCAGCAGGAACATGGCGCCGAATCCGCCAAGGGCGAGCACGCCGATAAACAGCGCCAGGCCGACCTTGAGCGGGATTTGCGCTATTTCAACCAGCGGGTGCAAAGCGCCCAGGTGGTGGCGCCTGCCACGTCCACCGATCAGGTGCAGATCGGCAGCTGGGTCACCTTCGCCAACGAGCAGGATGAGCAGCAACGCATCCAATTGGTGGGTGAAGACCAGGCCGACGCCAGCGCAGGGTTGATCAACTGGGGCTCGCCCCTTGGCCGCGCGTTGCTCGGTGCGCGGGTCGGTGACGAGGTGCTCTGGAAGCGCCCCGTCGGCGATCAGTTGATCGAAGTGCTGCGCATCGACACCGAGGCCTAGACGATGCCTTGGGCCAGCATTGCGTCGGCCACTTTGACGAAACCGGCGATATTCGCGCCTTTGACGTAGTTAACCCGGCCGTTTTCTTCGCCGTAGTGCACGCAGGCATGGTGGATCGACTGCATGATGGCGTGCAGCTTGCTGTCCACTTCCCCGGCGGTCCACAGCAAGCGCATGGCGTTCTGCGACATCTCCAGGCCGCTCACCGCCACGCCACCGGCGTTGGATGCTTTGCCCGGTGCGAACAGAATGCCCGCCTCGATAAAGATATCCACAGCCTCCAGCGTGGTCGGCATATTGGCGCCTTCGGCCACGCAGAGGCAGCCGTTACGCAGCAAGGTGCGGGCGGCGTCGGCGTCCAGTTCGTTCTGGGTCGCACAGGGCAACGCGATGTCACAGGCCAGCGCCCATGGCGTTTGGCCTTTGCGGAACTCCAGGCCAAAGCGCTCGGCCAGTTCGCTGATACGGCCGCGCTGTACGTTTTTCAGTTCCAGCAGCGCCGACCATTGCTCCTCGGTCAAACCGCTTTCGGCGTACAGGGTGCCTTCGGAGTCAGACAGGGAAATCACCTTGCCGCCCAAGTCCATGACCTTGCGCGCCGCGTATTGCGCCACGTTGCCGGACCCGGATACCGCGACGCGCTTGCCCTCCACGCGCTGGCCGTCGCGCTTGAGCATTTCTTCGGCAAAGTACACACAGCCAAAACCGGTGGCTTCGGGACGGATCAGGCTACCGCCGTAGGTCATGCCCTTACCGGTCAGCACCGAGGTGAATTGGTTGCTCAGGCGCTTGTATTGACCAAACAGGAAGCCGATCTCCCGGGCACCCACGCCGATATCACCGGCCGGCACATCGACGTCCGCACCGATATGCCGATACAGCTCGCTCATAAACGCCTGGCAGAAACGCATCACCTCGGCGTCGCTTTTGCCCTTGGGATCGAAGTCCGAACCCCCTTTGCCGCCGCCCATGGGCAACGAGGTCAGGGAATTCTTGAAGGTCTGCTCGAAAGCGAGAAACTTCAAAACCCCCAGGTTCACCGACGGGTGGAAACGCAGCCCGCCCTTGTACGGGCCGATAGCGCTGTTCATCTGAATGCGGAACCCGCGATTGACCTGGACCTTGCCGTGGTCATCCACCCACGACACCCGGAACGTAATCGCACGCTCGGGCTCGCACATCCGCTCCAGAATGCCCGAAGTCAGATAGTGCGGATTGGCTTCGAGAAACGGCCACAGGCTGCGCAAGACTTCTTCTACGGCCTGGTGGAATTCCGGCTGATCAGGGTCACGTTTCTTTAGGCGAGCGAGGAAGGATTCGACGGATTCGATCATGAAAAGTCTCGGCAAATTGATTGTTTTTAAATGAGATTGGGCCGGACTTTAACAATTCATGTCGCACCGCGACAGGGCAAAATGTCGCTTTTGTGAATTTAAATGGTGCATTGGATGTAAATAAACTCGGAAAACGGGAGTTTTCTGCACTTTAAAGGGGATTGCCAGGCTGGGGGTGTGCACCGTCGAGGGAACTGCTATCGGGGGCAAGCCACCTCCCACATTTGATCGGTGTGGGTCAGTTAGGGGAATGCGCAAAAAAAACGGTGCCTGAAGGCACCGTTTTTTTAACCGGCCCGGGATCAGGCCAGTTTTTTGTGACGTACACGGTGTGGCTGGGCAGCGGCATCGCCCAGGCGCTTCTTGCGATCGGCTTCGTACTCGGTGTAGTTGCCTTCGAAGAACACCGCTTGGGAGTCATCTTCGTACGCCAGGATGTGGGTCGCGACGCGGTCAAGGAACCACCGATCGTGAGAGATCACAATGGCGGCGCCTGGGAAGTCCAGCAGGGCTTCTTCCAGGGAACGCAGGGTTTCGACGTCGAGGTCGTTGGACGGTTCGTCGAGCAGCAGGACGTTGCCGCCCTCTTTCAGGGTCAGGGCCAAGTGCAAGCGGCCGCGCTCACCACCGGACAGGTCCTTGACGAACTTCTGCTGGTCGCCGCCCTTGAAGTTGAAACGGCCGACGTAGGTGCGCGACGGGATTTCATAGTTGCCGATGCGGATCTGGTCGGAACCGTCGGAAATCTGCTGGAACACCGTCTTGCTGCCGTCCAGGTCGTCACGGCTCTGGTCGACACAGGCCAGTTGCACGGTTTCGCCGATTTCGATGCTGCCCGAATCCGGGGTTTCCTTGCCCATCAGCATGCGGAACAGTGTGGATTTACCCGCACCGTTACCGCCGATAACGCCGACGATCGCGCCTTTTGGCATGGAGAACGACAGGTTGTCGATCAGCACGCGGTCGCCATAGCCTTTAGTGACGTTCTTGAATTCGATGACCTTGTCACCCAGGCGCGGGCCGGCCGGGATGTAGATCTCGTTGGTTTCGCTGCGCTTCTGGAATTCCTGCGACTGCATCTCTTCAAAGCGTTGCAGACGCGCCTTGGATTTGGACTGGCGGGCCTTGGCGCCTTTGCGCACCCATTCCAGTTCTTCCTTCATGGCCTTTTCGTGAGCCGATTGCTGCTTGGATTCGGCGGCCAGACGCTCGGACTTGGCTTCCAGCCAACCGGAGTAGTTGCCCTCGTAAGGGATGCCGGCGCCACGGTCGAGTTCGAGGATCCAACCCGCCACGTTGTCCAGAAAGTACCGGTCGTGCGTAATCGCAACAACGGTGCCCGGGAAATCGTGGAGGAAATGCTCCAACCAGGCGACGGAATCGGCGTCCAAGTGGTTGGTCGGTTCGTCGAGCAGCAGCATGTCGGGGGCCGACAGCAGCAGACGGCACAAGGCCACGCGACGCTTTTCACCACCGGACAGGTGTTCGACTTTGGCATCCCACGCCGGCAGGCGCAGCGCGTCGGCGGCGACTTCCAGCTGACGCTCCAGGTTGTGACCGTCGCCGGCCTGCAGGATGGCTTCGAGCTTGGCCTGTTCGGCGGCCAGTTTGTCGAAGTCGGCGTCCGGCTCGGCATAGGCGGCATAGACTTCATCCAGGCGCGCCTGGGCGTCCTTGATTACGCTGACGGCCTCTTCGACCACTTCACGCACGGTCTTGGCCGGGTCCAGCTGCGGCTCCTGCGGCAGATAGCCGATGTTCAGTTCGGGCATCGGGCGTGCTTCGCCTTCGAACTCGGTGTCGACGCCAGCCATGATTTTCAACAGGGTGGATTTACCCGAGCCGTTGAGGCCGAGCACGCCGATCTTGGCGCCGGGGAAGAAGGACAACGAAATGTTTTTCAGGATTTCCCGCTTCGGAGGGACAACTTTGCCCAGCCGATGCATGGTGAAGACGTATTGAGCCATGGTGAACCTAGCGTCAGTGACTGATGAATTGAGCGGGCGAAGCCCGTGCCAGGCCATGCGCCGCGCGGGCCTTTGACTATCATCAATGCCAGCGAGCGGAAAAAGCCTGAATATCTGGGGCTGGAACGCCCCCGCGTAACCGGCAAAGCTACCTGAATGCGCTTGGTCAGTCCAGCCAGGCGGGACTGGCACTTTGCCACAACACAAGGCATGCTAGCCGCCCTCCGGGCGTCCGGCTTATAGTGCACGTCGCGCGCCAGTCCAGCCAAACCGCAGGATTACAGCTTGTCCAAAGTCACGCCGCCAACTCCTTTGCGCGCCGCTCATTTAGCGCCGGGAGCGCCCCTGCACGGTCCTCTTAAAGGCGCACTGGCGACGCTCGTCTTGCTGCTGCTCGCTTTATTGTTCTGGCAGTTGCTGGATCAACTGCAGCAAAACCAGAAAAACCAGCAGCAATACACCATCGACTACAGCGCCGACCTGGCCGAACAGATCAGCCTGAACATGGCCCTGAGCGCCAAGATCGCCCTGAACCTGCTGCCGATGGTCGAAGCACCGCGCGACCGCGAACAGCAACAGGCACTGATGCTGACCTTGCAACGCTCCTTGCCGGAATTACGCAGCGTGGCCCTGCTCGCCCCCAGCGGCGCGATGATCAGCGACAGCGCGCCCGATAGCCAGGACGCCGCCTGGCTCGAAGATCTGGTACAGCGCAGCCACGGCCAAGCCTATTACCTGAGCAACAACGACGACGGTTCGCTCATCTATCTGTTGCTGCACCAGCCAAGCGGCGGTTCCAGGGTGTACTGGGCGTTGCGGCTGGCACCGGAGTACCTGACCAACCTCACCCGCCAGGACAACCCGGGCCAGCGCCCGGCGTGGGCCATCGAGAACCGCCTCAACCACCGCGTGATCAGCCGTGACAGCGGCATGCCGGCCCAATGGACCAGCGCCCTGACCCCGGACGAATTGAACAAAAGTGTACTGGTCACGCCTCTGAGCAAAAGCGATTGGCAACTGCGCGGCCTGTTCGACCGCAGCGCCGTGCTTGAGGAACTGCTACCGGCGTTCATCGGCAAATGCCTCCTGGGCCTGGCCTTCTCGCTGGTCCCCGTGATCGTTCTGTTTAACATGCGCCGTCGTCAGCGCCAGGTGCATGAGGGACGCCGCCGTTACCAGGACATTTTCGAAGGCACCGGCGTGGCCCTGTGCGTGCTTGACCTATCCGGCCTCACCACGTTCTTTGAACGCGCGCACCTGCGCAGCCGCGAACAATTGAACGCCTGGCGGCATGCCAACCCGGACGACTATCGCCAACTGCTCGATGAGCTGCGCATCACCGAAGTCAACCAGGTCGCGGTACGCCTGCTCAACGTGGGTTCGTGCGAAGACGCCTGGGAACGCTTGATCAGCGATTGCCCGAACAACGTTACCTCCATCGGTTACCAGATCCTCGAAGCGGTCCTGACCCAACAGGACCAGTTAGAGCTGGAAATCCAGCTCAACGATGTGGCCGGCAACGATCAATACCTGTGGCTGGTGATGCGCTTGCCAGAGCAGCAGGACGATTTCAAGGCGGTGATTCTCAGTATCAGCGATATCACCAGTCGCAAGCTGATCGAACTGTCCCTGGTGGAGCGCGAAAGTTTCTGGTCGGACGTGGTCCGCACAGTGCCGGACCACCTGTATGTACAGGACGTGATCAGCCAGCGCATGATTTTCAGCAACCACCACTTGGGCCAGACCCTAGGCTATAACCGCGTCGAACTGCAGCAAATGGGTGAGTACTTCTGGGAAATCCTGCTGCATCCCGAAGACGCCGAGCATTATCACGACTTGCGCCAGCAGCAACGCCAGACCGGTTATGCCACGCAACTGCACTGCCAACTGCGCTTTCGCCATCGCAACAACCAGTGGCGACGTTTCGATATCCGTGAACAGGCCCTGGCCCGGGACAAAACCTCTCAAGTCACCCGCATTATCGGGGTGGCCAAGGACATTACCGACCAGATCGAAGCCAGCGAATCTCTGCGCGACAGCGAGCAGCGCTACCGCATGTTGGCCGAGAGCATCAGCGACGTGATCTGCTCCACCGACAGCAATTTGGCCCTCAATTACATCAGCCCCTCGGTCAACGCCGTGTTGGGCTATGACGTGGACTGGGTGTTCAAGAACGGCTGGCAATCGATCATCGCCAACCCGCAGCAACTGGCCGGCATTTACAGCCTGGTGGAACAGGTCAGCCGCGCCCTGGGCGACCAGGAGGCCCTGAGCAAGCTGCGCGATCAGGTGCAGACCCAACTGTTTCTGTTCGACTGCCTGCGCGCCGACGGTCGTAAAGTGCCGATCGAATTGCGGGTGGTGCTGGTGTGGGACGAGCACGGCACGTTCGAGGGCATCCTCGGTGTCGGTCGGGACATCAGCCAGCAACGCCGCGCGGAAAAAGACCTGCGCATGGCGGCCACGGTATTCGAGCACTCCACGTCGGCGATCCTGATCACCGACCCGGCAGGCTATATCGTGCAGGCCAACGAAGCGTTCAGCCGGGTCAGCGGTTATGAAGTGGCGGATGTGCTGGATCAGTTACCCAACATGCTCACCGTCGACGAGCAGCAGGAAGCCCACCTGCGCTATGTGCTCAAGCAATTGCATCAGCACAGCACCTGGGAGGGCGAAGTGTGGCTCAAGCGCCGCAACGGCGAGCATTACCCGGCCTGGGTGGGTATTACCGCCGTGTTCGACGATGAAGGCGATTTGGCCAGCTACGTGTGTTTTTTCAGCGATATCAGCGAGCGCAAGGCCAGCGAGCAGCGCATCCACCGCCTGGCCTATTACGACGCTCTGACCCACCTGCCCAACCGCACATTGTTCCAGGACCGCCTGCACACCGCGTTGCAGTCGGCCGAACGGCAGAAGTCGTGGGTGGTGCTGATGTTCCTTGACCTGGACCGTTTCAAACCGATCAACGACTCCCTGGGCCATGCCGCCGGCGACCGCATGCTCAAGGAAATGGCGACCCGTCTGCTAGGTTGCGTCGCCGAAGACGACACCGTGGCGCGCATGGGCGGCGACGAGTTCACCCTGTTGCTGCAACCGCGGGTCAACCGTGAAATGGCGCTCAACCGCGCCATTCATGTGGCCGAGCAAATCCTGGCGAGCCTGGTGAGGCCGTTCGTGCTGGAGGGCCGCGAGTTCTTTGTGACCGCCAGTATCGGTATCGCCTTGAGCCCGCAGGATGGCAACGAGCTGAGCCAGCTCATGAAAAACGCCGACACCGCGATGTACCACGCCAAGGAACGCGGCAAGAACAACTTCCAGTTCTACCAGGCCGACATGAACGCCAGCGCTCTGGAGCGCCTGGAACTGGAAAGCGACCTGCGCCACGCCCTCGACCAGAACGAATTCGTGCTCTATTACCAGCCGCAATTCAGCGGCGACGGCAAACGCCTGACCGGCGCCGAGGCGCTGCTGCGCTGGCGCCATCCGCGTCGCGGGCTGGTGCCGCCGGGGGACTTTATCCCAGTGCTGGAAGAGTTGGGCCTGGTAGTAGACGTGGGCGATTGGGTTATCGCCGAGGCATGTCGCCAGCTCAAGACCTGGCACCAGAACAAAGTCCGCGTGCCGAAAGTCTCGGTGAACATCTCCGCGCGGCAATTTTCCGATGGCCAACTGGGCACGCGCATCGCCACCATTCTGAAGGACACTGGCCTGCCGCCGGCATGCCTGGAGCTTGAGCTGACGGAAAGTATCCTGATGCGCGAAGTCAACGAAGCCATGCACATCCTCGACAGCCTGAAAAACCTGGGCCTGAGCATTGCGGTGGACGACTTCGGCACTGGTTACTCGTCGCTCAACTACCTCAAGCAGTTCCCCATCGATGTCCTGAAGATCGACCGCACCTTCGTCGACGGCCTGCCGTCCGGCGAGCAGGATGCCCAGATCGCCCGCGCCATTATCGCCATGGCTCACAGCCTGAACCTGGCGGTGATCGCCGAGGGCGTGGAAACCCACGAGCAGTTGGACTTCCTGCGCGAGCATGGTTGCGACGAGGTACAGGGCTACCTGTTCGGGCGGCCAATGCCAGCGCATCGGTTCGAAGCGCAGTTCAGCAATGATGCGCTGTTCATGTTCGATTGAAGGGTGTGGCGCGGCCACTGGCCTCATCGGGGGCAAGCCCCCTCCCACATTTGAATGTATTCACAAGTCGAAGGTGGGAGGGGGCTTGCCCCCGATGAGGCCGGCACAGCCACCACCCATCCCGAAGTGAATCCCGCTTGTCCGCGACATGACGTCCTTTCATATGCCATCTAAAACCCATTGGGTTAGAATGCCCTCCTTTTCTGCCCCCGATCCTTGAGGACCGCCATGTTCAGCCGTGATTTGACTATTGCCAAGTTCGACGCCGATCTCTTCGCCGCCATGGAGCAAGAAGCCGTGCGCCAGGAAGAGCACATTGAGCTGATCGCTTCGGAAAACTACACCAGCCCCGCGGTCATGGAGGCTCAAGGTTCGGTTCTGACCAACAAGTACGCCGAAGGCTACCCAGGCAAGCGCTACTACGGTGGTTGCGAGTACGTCGACGTGGTTGAGCAACTGGCCATCGACCGCGCCAAGGAGCTGTTCGGCGCCGATTACGCCAACGTCCAGCCACATGCCGGCTCCCAAGCCAACAGCGCCGTGTACCTGGCCCTGCTGCAAGGCGGCGACACCATCCTGGGCATGAGCCTGGCCCACGGCGGTCACCTGACCCACGGTGCAAGCGTGTCCTCCTCCGGCAAGCTGTACAACGCCGTTCAATACGGTATCGATGCCAATGGCCTGATCGACTACGACGAAGTCGAGCGCCTGGCAGTCGAGCACAAACCAAAAATGATCGTGGCTGGTTTCTCTGCCTACTCGCAGATCCTGGATTTCCCACGCTTCCGCGCCATCGCCGACAAAGTGGGCGCGTACCTGTTCGTGGACATGGCCCACGTGGCCGGTCTGGTCGCCGCTGGCGTCTACCCGAACCCGGTGCCTTACGCTGACGTGGTCACCACCACCACCCACAAAACCCTGCGCGGTCCGCGTGGTGGCCTGATCCTGGCGCGCGCCAATGCCGAGATCGAGAAAAAGCTGAACTCCGCCGTGTTCCCAGGCGCCCAGGGTGGCCCGCTGGAGCATGTCATCGCCGCTAAAGCGATCTGCTTCAAGGAAGCACTGCAGCCTGAGTTCAAGACCTACCAGCAACAAGTGGTGAAGAACGCCAAGGCCATGGCCGGCGTGTTCATCGAGCGCGGCTTCGACGTGGTCTCCGGCGGTACTGAGAACCACCTGTTCCTGCTGTCGCTGATCAAGCAGGACATCTCCGGTAAAGATGCCGACGCTGCCCTGGGCAAAGCCTTCATCACCGTGAACAAAAACTCGGTACCGAACGACCCACGTTCGCCGTTCGTCACTTCCGGCCTGCGCTTCGGCACCCCGGCGGTGACCACTCGTGGCTTCAAGGAAGCCGAGTGCAAGGAACTGGCCGGCTGGATCTGCGACATCCTGGCTGACCTGAACAACGAAGCCGTGATCGACGCAGTGCGCGAAAAAGTCAAGGCGATCTGCAAGAAGCTGCCGGTATACGGCGCTTGATCGCAGTAGCTTGAACAAGAAGCCCGGCTCTAGAGCCGGGCTTTTTTATGCCTGGTCTGCAACTTGAAATGAGATCAACTGTGGGTGGGGCAAGCCCCCCTCCCACATTGTTTTCAGGGTTGGTAGACCTTGGCAAAGCCTTCGCGGATTTTGTCTTCCGGCAACTCGTCGGCAATAAACACAATCACACTTTCCCGCGCCTCACCCTCGGCCCACTCGGTGTCCCAGTCGAAGCCGTAGAGTTTCAGCACGCCCTGAAACACCATGCGCCGATCTTCCCCGGCAATGTTCAGCACGCCTTTGTAGCGCAGCAATTGTTTGCCGTGGTCTTCCAACAGTTCGTTCATAAACTCGCTGAGGCGGTCGATATCCAGCGGTTGGTCGGTGCGCAGCACCAGGCTGGAGATACGGTCCACGGAAGGCGCGGCGCTCACCGGGCGCAGGCTCATGCCGGCGTTGAGATTGAAACCGCGCACGTCGAGCAATTCGCCCAGATCGATCTGCCCATGGTCGACCACACGAATCGGCGCGCGACGGTTGATGCGGGTCAGGCGTTCGCTGAGGGCGTCGAATGTGGCGTCATCCACCAAATCACGCTTGCTCACCAGCAGGCGGTCGGCAAAGCCAATCTGCGCCTGGGCGATGGTCTGGGTCAGGTGGTGCTCGGCGTGGGCTGCGTCCACCAGAGTGATGATGCCGTCGAGGATGTAGCGCTCGCGCAATTCCTCGTCGATGAAAAAAGTCTGGGCCACGGGAGCGGGGTCGGCCAGGCCGGTGCATTCGATCACCAGGCGGTCGAACGCGATTTCGCCACTGTCCAGGCGTTCAAGCAGCAGGTACAGGGCTTTGGTCAGGTCCGTGTGGATGGTGCAGCACACGCAGCCGTTGGACAGCGTCATGACTTGCACCGGCTCCTCACCCAACAGCTGGGTGTCGATACCGGCGTCGCTGAATTCGTTTTCGATCACGGCGATTTTCAGGCCGTGTTCGGCTTTGAGCAGGTGGCGCAGCAAGGTGGTTTTACCGGCGCCAAGGAAGCCGCTGAGAACGGTAACGGGAATGGGAGAGGACACAACAATTCTCCTTATAGCTGAAGAAACACAAAACAATGTGGGAGGGGGCTTGCCCCCGATAGCGGCGTGTCAGTGGCAGATAAGTGCCTGGCACACTGCTGTCGGGAGCAAGCCCCCTCCCACAAGGAACACTGTCAGCCGGATTACCCGGTCAACAGCACTTGGGCCCACCCTTGCCACCGTAACGGGCTTCCTGGCGTTCGCGGAAGAACGCCTTGTAGTCCATCACTGGTTTATCCGGGTGCTTGGTTTGCATATGCTCGACGTAGGTGTCGTAGTCGGGCATGCCGACCATCAGGCGTGCGGCCTGACCGAGGTATTTACCCAGGCGACTGATGTCATTGAACATGGCTGCAATCCTCGATCATGCGTCCGGTATGGCCTGGAACGGGGCTTCTTTATCCGTGCGTTCTTTGTTGCCCCAGGCGGCGACGCCGACCTTGAGCGCATAGAACAGGATGCTGAACACCACGAACAGAAACAGCGCCGTCAGCGTCGCGTTGGTGTAGGCATTCCAGATCACATGCTGCATCTGGTCGATGCTCTTGGCCGGCGCGAGGATCTGGCCACCGGCCAGGGCATCGCTGTACTTCTTGGCCAGGGACAGGAAGCCGATTGCCGGGTTGGCGTCGAACAGCTTGATGAAGCCTGCGGTGGTGGTGCAGATCAGCAGCCAGACCGCCGGCAGCATGGTCACCCAGATGTAGCGCTGGCGTTTCATTTTGATCAGCACCACGGTGGCCAGCATCAGCGCGATACCCGCCAGCATCTGGTTGGAGATACCGAACAGGGGCCACAAGGTGTTGATGCCGCCCAGTGGGTCGATCACCCCTTGATACAGCAGGTAACCCCACATCGCTACGCAACCGGCGGTCGCGATCAGGTTGGCAGTCCACGACTCGGTACGCTTGAGCGCCGGCACGAACGAACCCAGCAGATCCTGCAGCATGAAGCGACCGGCACGGGTACCGGCGTCGACAGCGGTGAGGATGAACAAGGCTTCGAACAGAATCGCAAAGTGGTACCAGAACGCCATGGTGTTTTCACCCGGCAGCACACTGTGCAGGATCTGCGCGATCCCCACCGCCAGGGTCGGCGCACCGCCGGCACGGGCCAGGATGGTGGTTTCGCCGATGTCATGGGCCACCGCTTGCAGCGCTTCCGGGGTGATAGCAAAACCCCAACTGCTGACGGTCTGCGCCACGGCCATTACATCCCCGCCAACTACGGCGGCCGGGCTGTTCATGGCGAAGTACACACCCGGCTCGATCACCGAGGCCGCCACCATCGCCATAATGGCCACGAACGACTCCATCAACATGCCGCCGTAACCGATGTAGCGGGCGTTGGTCTCATTATCCAGCAGCTTGGGCGTGGTGCCCGAGGAGATCAGCGCGTGGAAACCCGAGACCGCACCGCAAGCGATGGTGATGAACAGGAACGGGAACAGCCCGCCTTTCCACACCGGGCCGGTGCCATCGATAAACTGGGTCAGCGCCGGCATTTTCAGCTCGGGCATGGTGACCAGGATGCCGATTGCCAGGGCAATGATGGTGCCGATCTTGAGGAAGGTGGACAGGTAGTCCCGTGGGGCCAGGATCAGCCACACCGGCAGTACCGCCGCTACGAAGCCGTAGCCGATCAGCATCCAGGTGATCTGCACGCCGGTAAAGCTGAACGCCTTGGCCCACACCGGATCGGCGGCAATCTGCCCGCCCAGCCAGATCGAACCGAGCAGCAACAGCACGCCGATGATGGAGATTTCACCGATACGGCCTGGGCGGATATAGCGCATGTAGATGCCCATGAACATCGCGATCGGGATGGTCGCCATCACGGTGAAGATGCCCCATGGGCTCTCGGCCAGGGCCTTGACCACGATCAGTGCCAGCACCGCGAGGATGATGATCATGATCAGGAAGCAGCCAAACAGCGCGATGGTCCCCGGAATGCGCCCCATCTCTTCGCGCACCATATCCCCCAGGGAACGGCCATTGCGACGGGTGGACAGGAACAGCACCATAAAGTCCTGTACCGCACCGGCCAGCACTACACCGGCAATCAGCCACAGCGTGCCGGGCAGGTAACCCATTTGCGCTGCCAGTACTGGGCCGACCAGCGGGCCTGCGCCGGCAATTGCCGCGAAGTGGTGACCGAACAGGATGTGTTTGTTGGTCGGCACATAGTCCAGACCGTCGTTATTGAGCACTGCGGGGGTGGCCCGCCGTGGGTCAAGCTGCATCACATTGTTAGCGATGAACAGGCTGTAGTACCGGTAAGCAACCAGGTAAATGGCCACTGCGGCCACCACAATCCACAAGGCGTTGATCGCCTCGCCGCGGCGCAAGGCCACTACGCCCAGGGCGCACGCTCCTACGATTGCCAGCACCAGCCAGGGTAAGTGGCGTAGCAGGCTATTATTATTTTTCATTTTTATATTCCAGCCAGGGTGGACAGAAAGGACAACCACCCGGAGTTTAGCGCTGTTGGCCTCAAAGGCCACCCCCCTCCATTGGTCTAGAGCCTTGCAACGCGGAAAAAAGCAGAAAAAACCGCCCAATGATGGCGCAGGGCTACACTCCATCCATCTCCAGAGGGTTTCACCATGACCAATCACCCGTCCGACCGCCGCTGTTTCCGCCGCATCGCCCTGGATGCGAAAACCGAACTTCGACAAAACGGCGAGGAATGGCCGGTAAAGTTGGTGGACTTGTCGTTAAAGGGCCTGGCGGTAAAACGGCCGGAGCCCTGGAAGGGCAATAAAGCCCTGCCGTTCGACGTCGATATCCGTCTGGACCCAAAGGCGCATATCAAAATGCAGGTCAAGCTGACCCACGACGATCACGGCCAACTGGGCTTTGTGTGCAAAGAGATCGACTTGGATTCGATCAGCCACTTGCGGCGGCTGATCGAGTTGAACCTCGGCGATCAAGCGGAACTTGAGCGAGAGTTGGGCGCGTTATTGGAGGTATAAGCTCAGGGAAACGCCTCGCGAGCGGGAAACTCGCTTTCCATGTCCCAGTAACCCTTTTTCTGACTCGACGCGACTTGCCATTGCCCGTCGACATAGCGATACGTCTGGTAGCGCGTGGTGAAATCGTCCTCACCGTCGCCGTCCATAAAAGACGATACCTGCAACAGTTCATCCGGCCCGCCACTGGCCGGCGTCGCCACCTGCCAGTCAGCCTTTCCCGTGTGCGCCAGGGTCAGCGGCTGGGATTTGCCGTCCGCGCCGGTGAAGCTCAGCGGTGTGAGTTGCTGCTTGGCCGGTAGCAGCATTTGGGTGGCTGGGCCGCTGTAAGTGCCCATTGGCGCAGTCATGTCGATGCTCAAAAAATACACAGGTTCGGGCAACCCCTTGAGCGGGGCCTCGCTGACCTCGGCCAGTGGGTAGCCGAGGTCCTGTTGCGCGATCACCTGATCGGCAGCCGACACCAGGCGCACTTGAGCCTCAAGCAACGGGTTGTCGACCAGATCGCCGGGCTCGTCGAACGAGTCCTCATCCAGCCCGCTGCCCCAGCTGTCCTTGTGCATCTGCGCGCTGATGCGCTGGTCTTCCAGGATCTGCAACTGGCTGCCCTGCTCGGTTGCCAGGGTTTGCGCCAGGCGATAGCCCGCCGGCGGCGCCGCCGCCCAGGTCATGGCGGAGGCGGCGGTCAGGGTGACAAATAGGGCGGCAATGCCCCAGTGCTTGGATCGTTGCATAGCGGCCCGTCCTGATTTATTCGAAAAGTGCATCCAGCGCCTGCTCCAGTCGCGTCACCGCAATGATCTGCAACCCCGCCGGCGCTTCCTTCGGCGCGTTGCCCTTGGGCACGATCGCGCGCTTGAAGCCGTGCTTGGCGGCTTCCTTGAGACGTTCCTGACCGCTCGGCACCGGGCGCACTTCGCCGGACAGGCCGACCTCACCAAATACCAACAGGTCGTGGGGCAATGGCCGATTGCGCAGGCTGGACATCACCGCCGCCATCAACGCCAGGTCCGACGCGGTTTCCAGCACCTTGACCCCGCCGACCACGTTAAGGAACACGTCTTGATCGTGGGTCGGAATGCCGCCATGGCGGTGCAGCACCGCGAGCAGCATCGCCAGACGGTTCTGATCCAAGCCAAGGGTGACGCGGCGCGGGTTGGCCAAGTGGCTGTCATCCACCAGCGCCTGCACTTCCACCAACATTGGCCGGGTGCCTTCCCACGTCGCCATTACCACGCTACCGGGGACTTCTTCTTGAGCGCGAGTCAGGAAAATCGCCGAAGGGTTGGAGACTTCTTTCAACCCGCGGTCGGTCATGGCGAATACGCCCAGCTCGTTGACCGCGCCGAAGCGGTTTTTCACTGCCCGCAACAAGCGCAGACGGCCGTCGGACTCGCCCTCGAAATACAAAACCGTATCGACCATATGTTCCAGCACCCGAGGCCCGGCCAAGGCGCCTTCTTTGGTCACATGGCCGACCAGGAAAATCGCCGTGCCGCTCTGCTTGGCATAACGCACCAGCAGCGCCGCGCTCTCACGCACCTGGGACACGCCGCCCGGCGCCGACTGCAATTGCTCGGTGAAAATCGTCTGGATCGAGTCGATCACCATGACTTTCGGCTTTTCGATCCGCGCCGTGGCGATGATGCTTTCGATGCAGGTCTCGGTCATCACCCGCAACTGGTCCTGGGGCAGGCCCAGACGACGGGCGCGCATGGCCACTTGTTGCTGGGATTCTTCACCGGTGACGTACAGCGCCGGCATGCGGCTGGCGATGCTGCACAAGGTCTGCAACAGGATGGTCGACTTACCGATGCCTGGGTCGCCGCCGATCAGCACCACTGAGCCATCCACCAAGCCGCCGCCCAGCACCCGGTCAAGTTCGCCGGATGCCGTGGAAAAACGCGGGATTTCTTCGACGCTGACTTCAGCCAGGGTTTTGATCTGCGCCTGTTGCCCGGTCCAGCCGGCGCGACCGGTAGGCGCCGCCGCCCCGCCGCTCTCGATCATGGTTTCCGTCAGGGTGTTCCACGCCCCGCATTCGCCGCACTGGCCGGCCCACTTGGGAAAGGTCGCGCCGCACTCCGTGCAGCCGTACATGCGCTTGGCCTTTGCCATTCGAGAACCTCCAACCGAAAAACCGCGATGATAGCTCAGCGCGACGCTGGGGTCCGGATTTCACCACTGGCCAATCGCGAGGCGCTATTGCCCACCGGGTCTTCGGCGTTGAGGTCGGCGCCCTTGGCCTTCAGTTCATCCAGCAGTTCGACGCGCTTGAACAGCCCGGCGTACATGGCGGCGGTCTGCCCGGCGCCGTTGCGCTGGTCGGGGTTGCAGTCGGTGGCCAGCAAGCGCTGGGCGATTTTCAGCTCACCCTTGAAGATTGCGCCCATCAGCGCGGTATTGCCGCGTTTGTCCTGCACACAGGCATCGGCACCGGCGGCGAGCAAACGATCCACGAACGGAGCCTGGCCGTGGTAGGCGGCCAGGATCAGGGCGGTGTAGCCCTTGTCGTCCTGGGTATTGAGGCTGTAGCCGGACTCGATGAAGGTATTGAGCATATCGAGGTCGCCACGGCGGGCGGCGTCGAAGTAATAGTCCTGCAACTGCGCTTTGAGCGCGGCGGGATCGGGGGATTCAGCCTGGGCGGTGAACGCCAGCAGGGCGATCAGCAAACCGATAGTTAAACGCATGGGTTTTCTCCTGCCAGGGATCGACGCCGTTGGCCGGCGCCGATCGGAACCAACGGATCAGTCGGTCAGTTTGTCGGCCAACGCCTTCACGCGGGCCAGGTCACCCTTGGCGACGTTGGCCACACCGGTGCCGTATTCCGGATCAGCCTTGTAAAGGAAGGACAGGATGATGTGCTTGCTCACGTCGTCCGTTGTAGCCAGGGAACCACCGAAGTTTTCGATCAGGTTCTGACGCTCTTTCTGACTGTACGAACGGTACAGATCACCGGCCTGCTTGAAGTTCTGCTCACGCTGGATCTTCGCTTGCTGGGTGCTGCCGGTCAGCGGCAACTGGCTGTAGCGCGCGGCTTGTGGCTCTTCCCGTGGTTCCAGGCGACTTGGCTGATAATTCACGCCGCTGCTGGTTTTACCGCTGTTCATCGCGCCATCCTGGTTGCCGTTGTTGACGGTCACGCGTGGGGCGTTGATCGGCAGTTGCAGGGCATTGGCGCCCAGGCGGTACATCTGGGTATCGGCGTAGGAGAACACCCGACCTTGCAGCAGACGGTCTTCAGACGGCTCGATGCCCGGCACCAGATTGGCCGGCGCCATGGCGACTTGTTCGGTCTCCTGGAATACGTTAGCCGGATTGCGGTTCAGTACCATCTGCCCCACTTTGCGCTCGGGCACATTCGGCCAGATCTTAGTAGCGTCCAGTGGATCGAAGTCGAACTTGGCCAAGTCTTCCGGTTTGAGCACCTGCACATACAAGTCCCACTTAGGGAAGTCGCCCTTGTTGATATGGGTGACCAAGTCGTTAGTCATGTGGCTGTAATCACGCCCTTGCACATCGACCACTTGTTTCGGATCCAAGTTCTTGATGCCTTGCAGGCTCTTCCAATGGAACTTGACGTAGTGCACTTCCCCTTTGGCGTTAATCAACTTGTAAGCATGTACGCCATTACCGTCCATCTCCCGGTAACTGTCAGGCGTGCCGTAGTCCGAGTACAACTCGGTGAGGGTGCGGGTTGCTTCGGGAACATGGGAGAAGAAGTCGAAACGGCGGGAGTCGTCGTCCAGGTTAGTGCGCGGGTCGGGTTTGAATGCGTGCACCATATCTGGGAACTTGATGGCGTCGCGGATAAAGAACGTCGGGAAGTTATTCCCGACCAGGTCCCAGTTGCCGTCGGCCGTGTAGAACTTGGTGGCGAAGCCGCGCGGATCACGCAGGGTTTCCGGGGAATGGTTGCCATGCACCACGGCGGAGAAGCGCACGAACACCGGGGTTGTTTCGCCGGGAGCAAATACTTTGGCCTTGGTCAGGTCGCTGAGGCCATCGGTGACGGTGAAGGTGCCGTGGGCACCGGTGCCGCGCGCGTGCACCACGCGCTCGGGGATGCGTTCGCGGTCGAAGCGTTGCAGTTTCTGAATCAGTTGCACGTCTTGTAACAGCGCCGGGCCGGTGGCGCCGGCGGTCTGGGAGTTCTGGTTGTCGCCAACGGCGGCACCGTTGTCACGCGTGAGGGTGGCGGCGTGTACAGACAGGGAAAGCAGGCTGGCGGTGGCCAGGATCAACGCGTGCCGCGTCAAAACCGGGCCGCGGCTGAGTGAGTTTTTCATCAAGGTTTCCTCTGGTTTTTTTGATGCACATTCAGTTGTGCTTGCCAGAGGCTAGTGACCCAAGAGTCAGAAGATAAATAGAAAAGCCGTACCAGCCCGATTAACAAAATAATCTGGTAAGCCACTGAATTTCTGGGTATTTCGCGCGCGATTGATGGCACTTTGCAAACTATTTGCGTTTTAATGTGTCGATAAAAACCAACAGTGTTAAGAGTTGTTTCGCGCAAGCCCGCAACGACTGACTTACACTGAGCCCCACCCTTCTCATCTGTAACAAGGAATAACCTATGGGCGTGATCAGTGAGTTCAAGGCCTTCGCGGTCAAAGGTAATGTGGTCGACATGGCCGTCGGTATCATCATCGGCGCCGCCTTCGGCAAAATTGTTTCCTCGTTTGTAGGCGACGTGGTGATGCCGCCTCTCGGTCTGTTGATCGGCGGGGTGGACTTCGGTGATCTGGCGATCACCCTCAAGGCAGCCCAAGGCGACGCACCGGCTGTGGTGCTGGCCTACGGCAAGTTCATCCAGAGCGTGGTCGACTTCCTGATTGTGGCGTTTGCGATCTTCATGGGCGTGAAGGTGATCAACCGTCTCAAGCGCGAAGAGGCCAAGGCGCCGACCCTGCCGCCGACGCCGACCAAGGAAGAAGTGTTGTTGGGCGAGATCCGCGATCTGCTCAAGGCACAGCACGACAAACCGCTTTAAACCGCAGCGGTTTGGAAAAAAGGCGCCTCCAGCAGGCGCCTTTTGTTTACCAGTAGTTTTCCACCGCCACCTGGCCAGGGCGCCGGGATAGCGACAGATTCATGTCGCGTTTTTTCAGCAACTGACGGGTGTCATCGACCATTTGCGGGTTACCGCAAATCAGCACGCGTGAGTGTTCGGGGCTCAACTCTACGCCGGCCGCGCGCTCCAGTTCGCCGTTTTCGATCAGCGTGGTGATACGCCCATTCAGCGCGCCAGGGTGCTGCTCGCGGGTGACGATGGGCAAGTAGGTAAGCTTATGCGCGTACTCGGCCAGGTACTCGCGCTCGCCCAGCTCCTTAATCAACGCCTGATAGGCCAGTTCCTTGGCTTCGCGGGCGCTGTACACCAGGATGATGCGCTCGAATTTCTCCCAGGCTTCGAAGTCCTGCAGGATCGACAGAAACGGCGCCACCCCGGTGCCCGTGCCCAGCAGCCATAGGTCACGACCATCGACGAAGCGGCTCAATGTCAGGTAACCCGTGGCCTGGCGCTCCACCATCAACGTATCGCCGACGCGCAGGCGGCTCAGTTCACTGGTGAACTCCCCGCCGGGGACGACAATCGAGAAAAAATCCAAATATTCATCGAAGGGCGCCGACACCACCGAATACGCACGCCAGACCGTGCTGCCATCGGCTTTGGTGACGCCCAGGCGCACAAACTGGCCGGCGGTAAAACGAAAGCCGGGGTCACGGGTGGTACGCAGGGTGAACAGGCTGGGGGTCAGCGATTGCACATCGAGCAAGGTCTGACAGGTGTATTTTTCAGCACTGGCCGTCATGGGGAACTCCGTTCTGCAGAAGGCGCTAGTGTCCCTCAAAGCGGCGCCGGCTAACACCGATGATTGAAATCTCCTGACCCAATATGCGAGCAAGTGATGTTCTAACGCTGTAAAGACCACTAACTAATTAAGGTTATTAGCGCCGCAAGCCTGTATGAACGCGCACTAATTATTTGGCTATTAATCCACTACCAAACTAAAACCATTCCCTATCATCCAATCAAAAGATATCAAATTGATATTATGCGCAGCCCCCTTGAATCCAATGGGAAGGCCATAAGCAAGGCGAAATTAATTACACAGAATTCCGATTCTTGTATAAGGCCAACGCTTTAAATAGCCACCTAACATACTGATTTTTTCATACGAATAAATAGCCCATGTCCTACACTCTTTTCCGTGCAGCGTTGGGATTCAGGACGTACCCAAGTCACATATACACCCATGGAGAGTTATCGATGGTCAACTGGCGCAATACACGGGTCCCCAAACTGGAAGAAGAGGACGAGATCACCAGTGTCTTCGAGATGGTTATCAATGAAACATATTCACTCGGCTTCCAATTCTGCTCATTCAAGATGAGTGCACAACATCAAAACAGTCAAAATGTCATCTTCGAGAAGAACAGCTATCCAAACGAATGGAACACGTTATACCGAGAAGCGCATTTCTCCAGCACTGATCCTGTCATGTCTCATTGCCAACGCTCTGTCCTGCCCTTTGTCTGGAAAGAAAGTGCATTTAACAGCGCACCTCACTTGTGGGAACTGGCCACCTCCTATGGCGTTCATCTGGGCTGGACTCAACCACTGCATGGGCCTCAGGGCGTCTTCAGCATGCTAACTCTAAGTCGTGGCAGAGGTGAGATCACACCGGAGGAGCTGTATGAAAAAGCCGGCAATGCGCTCTGGCTGTGTCATGCAATGCATACCGTGGTGGCGAATAAGTACGCCGATGGGCCAGCCGCGAAACCATGCAGCAAGCTGACGCCCCGCGAGATCGAAGTATTGCGCTGGTCTGCACTGGGCAAGACCGCTGCCGAGATTGCACAGATCCTGTGTTTGTCCGAACGTACAGTCGGCTTTCACAATTGCAGCTCGATGCGAAAACTGGGGGTCAACAATAAAATCGCGGCCGTGATGGTGGCCGCAAAGGCTGGGTTTCTTTAAACATCGCATGTAATCCGCATGAAAAAACCGTAACATTTACGACCAGTTCCGGGTGATGACGCGGCGCGCGCCGGCGCGTCGTCGTTCATCCCAATGGTTCGATTACCCAGAGTTTTCTCCCCCCATGCCCCTGCTCGACAGCCCCTTCGCTCAGCTCGATCTGATCCGCCAACCCGAGCAGCACAACGACCCGCTGCAAGCCTTCGACGCCGCCGACGAATACCTGCTCAACCACTTGGCCGCCCAGCGGCCGAGCGTCGACACCCGCGTGTTGGTGCTCAATGACAGCTTTGGCGCTTTGGCGGCCAGTCTGCAAGGCCAGGTGCAGGTGATTTCCAGCGGCGACTCGTTTCTGGCGGCCCAGGGCCTGGAAAAAAACCTGGTGCGCAACGCCAAGGCGTTCGATGCAGTGCCGTTCATTCCCGCCAGCGAAACCCCAACCGGGCCGTTCGACCGCGTGCTGATCCGCGTGCCGAAAACCCTGGCGCTGCTTGAGGAACAGTTGATCCGCTTACAAGGCCAACTGGCCCCGGGCGCCGAAGTGATTGCCGGGGCGATGGTCAAACACCTGCCACGCGCAGCCGGTGACCTGCTGGAGCGTTACATCGGGCCGATGCACGCCTCACTGGCGGCGAAGAAAGCTCGCCTGTTGATCGCCACCGTTGCCGAGCGCCCCGCCGCCGCCTCGCCCTACCCGACCCGCTACCGCCTGGATACACCCGCCATCGAGCTGCTGAACCACGCCAACGTGTTCTGCCGTGAAGGCCTGGACATCGGCACCCGCGCCTTCCTGCCGCACTTGCCCACCGGTCTGGGTAACGCCCGCGTTGCCGACCTCGGCTGCGGCAACGGCGTATTGGCGATTGCCAGCGCACTGCACAACCCCGACGCCCACTACACCCTGGTGGACGAGTCCTACATGGCCGTGCAATCGGCCCGTGAGAACTGGCAGGCCGCGCTGGGTGAACGTGACGTGAGCGTGCGCGCCGCCGATGGCCTGGCCGGCCAAGAGCCGCAGTCCCTGGACGTGGTGCTGTGCAATCCACCGTTCCACCAGCAGCAGGTGGTGGGCGACTTCCTCGCCTGGCGCATGTTCCAGCAGGCCCGCGAGGCCTTGGTGGTGGGCGGTGCGCTGTATATCGTCGGCAACCGTCACTTGGGTTATCACAGCAAACTGGCGCGGTTGTTCCGCGGCGTCGAGCAAGTGGCGGCCACGCCCAAGTTCGTGATTCTCAAAGCGCGCAAATAAAAAAAGACCCCGCCCCTACAAGATGTAGGAGCAGGGTCAAAAAACCGTGCCGCAAGGCAACGGGATGGGATGTCAGTGAGTGGTCAGGCCGGCCGCATTCATAAACATGCGCATCAGGCTGGCGACAACAAACAGCACCAGCACACTGCCGGTCCAGATCATTGCCAACCACCCCAGGCGCCGCCACAGCGGCTGCTTTTCAGCCTGTTCGATCTCGTGCAACGAAGGTTTGCCGGACATGTCACGCCCCTCCTAGTGATAACCGTCTTCGTGGGTGACCTTGCCGCGGAACACGTAGTAGCTCCAGAAGGTGTAGCCCAGGATGAACGGGATGATGAACAAGGTGCCCACCAGCATGAAGCCTTGGCTCTGCGGCGGCGCGGCGGCATCCCAGATCGATACGGACGGCGGCACGATGTTCGGCCACAGGCTGATCCCCAAACCGCTATAGCCGAGGAAAATCAGCACCAACGTCAGCAAGAACGGCGTGTAGTGCGCATTGCGAGCCACCGCGCGGATCAGCCCGTACATGGTCACCAGCACCAGCAGCGGCACCGGCAGGAACCAGAACAGATTTGGCAGGGTGAACCAGCGCGAGGCGATTTCCGGGTGCGATAGCGGGGTCCACAGGCTGACGATGCCGATCACCGCCAGCACCACGAACGCCAGCGGCCGCGCCAGGTTGTGCATCTGTTCCTGCAACTTGCCTTCGGTCTTCATGATCAGCCAAGTGCAGCCGAGCAACGCATAAGCGACGATCAGCGCCACGCCGCAGAACAAGGTGAACGGCGTTAGCCAGTCCAGCGAACCGCCGGCGAACTGGCGATTGACCACCGGAATGCCGTCGATAAATGCCCCCAGCGCCACGCCCTGAAAGAACGTCGCCGCCAGCGAACCGCCGATGAAGGCCTTGTCCCACAGGTGGCGCTTGGCGTCTTTGGCCTTGAAGCGGAACTCAAAGGCCACGCCGCGGAAGATCAGCCCCACCAGCATCAGGATCAGCGGCAGGTACAGCGCCGACAGCACCACCGAATACGCCAGCGGAAACGCGCCGAACAACGCCGCGCCGCCCAGCACCAGCCAGGTTTCGTTGCCGTCCCAGACCGGCGCGACGGTGTTCATCATCACGTCGCGGTCGACCTTGCCCGGAATAAACGGAAAGAGGATGCCGATACCCAGGTCGAAGCCGTCCATCACCACGTACATCATGATGCCGAAGATGATGATCACGGCCCAGATCAGCGGAAGATCAATACCCATCTCAATTCCCCTTATGCTGGATGTGGTCGTGGTGGTCGTCGGTGCCATCGTCGGCCGCCGACAACGGACGCGCCGGTGTGCGTTTCTGGCCAGGGCCGCCGTGGGTCGGTTCAGTACCTTCGTGGGTCACAGGGCCTTTGCGCACCAGGCGCATCATATAGCCCAAGCCCGCACCGAACAGCGCGAAGTACACCACCACGAACAACACCAGGGTGATGGTCATCTGCGCCAGGCTATGCCCAGACGACGCATCCGCCGTGCGCATCAGCCCGTAGACCACCCAAGGCTGACGCCCGATTTCGGTGGTGAACCAGCCGGCTAGGATAGCGATCAACCCCGAGGGGCCCATCCACAGCGCCAGATACAGGAACGGTCTGGAGGTGTACATCTTGTCGCCCCGGCGCAGCCACAGGCTGAACAGACCGGTAAAAATCATCAGGAAACCCAGCCCGACCATGACCCGGAACGACCAGAACACAATGGTCGAATTCGGCCGGTCCTCAGGTGGGAACTCCTTGAGCGCCGGCACCTGTTTATCCAGCGAGTGAGTCAGGATCAGGCTGCCCAGGTACGGAATCTCTACGGCGTACTTGGTTTTTTCTGCCTGCATATCGGGCCAGCCGAACAGGATCAGCGGCGTAGGCTCATTGCCTTTGTTTTCCCAGTGGCCTTCGATCGCGGCGATTTTCGCCGGCTGGTGCTCCAGCGTGTTGAGACCATGGAAGTCACCGATTACCGCTTGGATAGGCGCCACGATCAATGCCATCCACATGGCCATGGAGAGCATCTTGCGGATCGCCGGGTTGTCCTTGCCGCGCAGCAAGTGCCAGGCCGCCGAGGAGCCGACGAAAAACGCCGTCGCCACGAAGGCCGCCGTGGCCATGTGCATCAGGCGATACGGGAACGATGGGTTGAAAATTACCGCCAGCCAGTCGGTGGGAATCACACGGCCGTCGATGATTTCAAAGCCCTGAGGCGTCTGCATCCAGCTGTTGGAAGCCAGGATCCAGAACGTGGAGATCAGTGTACCCACCGCCACCATGACCGTTGAGAAGAAGTGCAGCTTGCGCCCCACCTTGTTCCAGCCGAACAGCATCACGCCGAGGAAACCGGCTTCCAGGAAGAAGGCCGTAAGCACTTCGTACGTCAGCAGCGGCCCGGTAACGGCGCCGGCGAAGTCCGAGAAGCGGCTCCAGTTGGTGCCGAACTGGTAAGCCATAACCAAGCCCGAGACCACCCCCATGCCGAAGTTGACGGCAAAGATCTTCGACCAGAAATGGTAGAGGTCACGGTAGGTGTCGTTATGGGTCTTGAGCCACAACCCTTCCAGCACTGCAAGGTAACTGGCCAGGCCGATGGTGATCGCCGGGAACAGGATGTGGAATGAGATGGTGAACGCGAACTGAATTCGGGCGAGATCTAGCGCCTCCAAACCGAACATAAGTCTTCCTCTGTCAGGTAATACCGGCTGCTGGCGGGAGCCTGCACCCACTGCCCCCACGGATATGGAGTGTGGCGAATTTCAATTCGTTTCTTTTTTTAACCAACCACGTAGGGAGTCTGGCCTTACGGCCCGCCAGAGCAAATCCTGGAAGAAATTTGATCTGGATCAATTACAGCTCAAAGAGTAGTCCCATTTTCTGCGTCCAGTTGTGTGGTCGATTGACGCGTGACAGGCTGCCTCACCCCGGTTCTCGCAACTATTTGTTACAGCTTGATGCTAATCTCGCGGTTCCCTCCGGCCTTGATCTGAATGCCCGATGCCTACTGAACCCGCGTTGCTGTTGCGTCACCACCGCCCTTTTATCGCGTTCTGGCTGGCGCGGATTTTTACCGCCAGCGGCTTCCAGATGCTCACCGTGGCCATTGGCTGGAACCTCTATCAACTGACCGGCAACGTGCTGGACCTGGGCTTGGTCGGCTTGGTGGAGTTCGTGCCGCGCGTGCTGTTTATGCTGCACACCGGCCATGTGGCCGACCGCTATGAGCGACGTAAAGTCGCGGCCATCTGCCAGACCGTACAGGCGTTGATCGCGCTGTCCCTGGCCATTGGTGGCCTGACCGGCACCGTGACCCGCGAGATGATCTTTATCCTCGCCTTCCTGCTCGGTGCCGCGCGCTCCTTTGAATTGCCCACCACGCAAGCGCTGCTGCCGAGCATCGTGCCCAGCACGCTGTTCCCGCGCGCCGTGGCGTCGTCGCAGTCGGCTCAGCAACTGGCCACCATCGTCGCCCCGGCGCTGGGCGGTCTGCTCTATGCGTTTGGCAGCGTGTGGGTGTATGGCCCCACCGTGGTGCTGTACCTGATCGCCTGCGCGCTGACCCTCAACCTGCCTGCCCGCCAGACCCCGCTGAACAAAGGCAAGGCCACTCTGGATTCACTGCTGGCCGGCATCCGTTTTATCCGCAGCCGCCCGGACATCCTCGGCGCCATCTCCCTGGACCTGTTCGCCGTGCTGCTGGGCGGCGCCACCGCGTTGCTGCCGGTGTTCGCCAAAGACATCCTGCTGACCGGCGCCTGGGGCCTGGGCCTGTTGCGCTCGGCGCCGGCGGTGGGGGCATTGCTGATGTCGTTGTGGCTGGCGCGTTTCTCGGTGGACCGACATGTCGGCCGCGTGATGTTCACCGCCGTCGGGGTATTCGGTGTGGCGACCATCGCTTTCGGCCTATCGACGTCATTCTGGTTTTCCCTGGCGGTGCTGGTGGTGTTGGGCGCGGCGGACATGATCAGCATGGTGATCCGCGCCTCGTTCGTGCAGTTGGAGACGCCGGACGAAATGCGCGGGCGCGTCAGCGCCGTCAACGGCCTGTTTATCGGCGCGTCGAATCAACTGGGCGAATTCGAATCCGGCATCACCGCCCACTGGTTCGGCACCGTCCCCGCCGTGGTCATGGGCGGGATCGGCACCCTCGTGGTGACCGGGGTGTGGATCAAACTATTCCCCACCCTGGCCAAGCGGGATCGCATGCATGTGCCAGAACCGGTTTCCCCGCCCACCGCCTAACCTTTATGGCAGCAAGGTCAATGTGGGAGAGCACTTGCCCTCGATAGCGGTGTAACTGTCGAGGCATCTATTGACTGAAACACCGCCATCGGGGGCAAGCCCCCTCCAAAACCGGCCTAACAGCCACCGCATAGCCACTATGGCAATAAGGTCCAATGTGGGAGAGGGCTTGCCCTCGATGGCGGTGTAACAGTCGAAGCATAAATTGACTGAAATACTGCTATCGGGGGCAAGCCCCCTCCCACACCGGTCTCACGCCCACCGCATAACCACTATGGCAATAAGCCCCCTCCCACACCGGCCTCACAGCCACCGCATAGCCACTATGGCAATAAGGTCCAATGTGGGAGAGGGCTTGCCCTCGATAGCGGTGTAACAGTCGAAGCATAAATCGACTGAAACACCGCCATCGGGGGCAAGCCCCCACATTTCAAAGCACCTTATCCAGGGTGATCGGGAAGTCCCGCACCCGCTTGCCGGTGGCGTGGTACACCGCATTGGCCACTGCCGCCGCGACGCCGACGATGCCGATTTCCCCGACGCCTTTGGACCCCAGCGCATTGACGATCTCGTCGTGTTCTTCGACGAATACCACATCAATGTCGCCGATATCGGCATTCACCGGGATGTGGTACTCGGCCAGGCTGTGGTTCATGTAGCGGCCCAGTTGATGGTCGATCTGGGTCTCTTCGTGCAGGGCCATGCCGATACCCCACACCACGCCGCCGAGGATCTGGCTGCGGGCCATCTTCGGGTTGACCACGCGCCCGGCCGCAATTGCGCTGACCACGCGGCTGACCTTGATAGTGCCGAGGTCTTCATCCACGCGCACTTCGACGAATACCGCCGAATGGGTGGCGGTAGCATAGCCTTCGCGTTTTTTGTCCGGCTCGCTGTCTACCTGCACCTCCAGGGCATCCTCACCGCTGTCCTTGACCAGCTGCGCCAACGACACGCTCACGTCACGCGCGTGCAGTTGCCCATCCTCAAAGCGCACCGTCTCAGCGTCCTTGAACACCGGATAGGTCTGCCGCGCCACGCTCAACAGTTTGGCGGCCAAGGCTTCGCAGGCTTGTTGCACAGCGGTGCCCACCGAGGAAACAGTGAACGAGCCGCCCTGCAACGGCGCGGTGGGCAGCGACGAGTCGCCGAGCACGAAACGCACGTCGTCCACGGCTACCCCGCTGGCCTGGGCGGCGATCTGGGTCATCACCGTGTAGGTGCCGGTGCCGATATCGGTGGTGGCGCTGCTCACCACGAGCTTGCCCTCGGCATCGATTCGCGCCTTGGCGCTGGCCTTCATTTGCATGGCCTCCCACACCCCGCCGGCCATGCCCCAGCCCACTAATTGGCGGCCGTCGCGCATGCTGCGCGGTTCCGGGTTGCGCTGGCTCCAGCCGAAGCGCTCGGCGCCTTCGGTGTAACACTCGCGCAGGGCTTTGCTCGACCAGGGTTTGTCTTCGTTCTGGTTACGCTCGGCGTAGTTGATCAGGCGCAGTTGCACCGGGTCGATCGCCAAGGCGCAGGCCAGTTCGTCCATGGCGCACTCCAGGCCGATCACCCCGAGGGCGGCGCCGGGCGCGCGCATGTCCAACGGCGTGAACACATCCAGCGGCACCAACTTATAGGTCAACTGCACGTTGTCGCAGTGATAGAGCATGCCGCTCCACTCCACCACGTGTTCACTGAAGTCCTCGAAACGCGAGGTCTGGCCAATCGCCGTGTGCCCCAACGCCAGCAGGCGGCCGTTGGTGGCGGCGCCCATTTGCAAGCGCTGCAGGGTGCGTGGGCGGTAGCCGAAGGTGAACATCTGTTGACGGGTCAGGGTCACGCGAACCGAGCGTTTGAGCGCCAGCGACGCCATCACCGCCAGGGGTAACTGGTACTGCGGGCGCAGGCCGGAACCAAAAGCGCCGCCGACAAACGCGGCGAACACCCGCACCTGGCTTTTATCCAGGCCGAACACTTTCTGCACATAGGCCTGACAGTTCTGCGGGCCCTGGGTTTTGTCATGGATATGCAGCGTGCCGTCCGCCTGGTACAGCACGGTGCTGGCGTGGGGTTCCATGGGGTTGTGATGTTCGATGGGGGTGCTGTAGTGCACGTCCAGGCTGACGGCGGCAGCAGTCCACTCGGCCTGGAAATTCCCGCGCGGCGCGGGCGGTGTCTGTGGCGAGGGATGGGCCTCGGCCTGCTGGGCGACGAGATCGGTCTCGAATTCATCGCGCTCGTACTCGATGCGCACCAGGGAACCGGCATGTCGCGCCAGCTCCAGGTTGTCGGCAATCACCAAGGCCAGGGGCTGGCCGCTGTACAGCACGCGGTCGTTGTACAGCGGGCGAAACGGCGAACCATCGGCGGCATCGGCATCGGCAAACGCGTCGTCATAGCTGGCCAGCCGCGGCCGGTTGCTGTGATCGAGCACCATGACCACACCCGGCAGAGCCAGAGCCTTGGACGCATCAATACGAACCACGCGGCCCTTGGCGATCGTGCTGGACACCACGCTGCCATGCAGCAGGCCCTGCTGCGCAAATTCGCCGGCATAGCGCGCCTGGCCGGTGACTTTAAGCAGACCGTCGACACGGTCCAGGGGTTTTCCGACGGCACTCATGGGCGTTCTCCTGCGACAGCGGCATCGCTCAAGGCGCGGATAATTGCGCGCCGTGCCAGCTTGACCTTGAAAGCGTTGTGTTCCAGCGGCTCGGCGTCCTGCAACATCGCATCGGCGGCGAGGCTAAAGGTTTCGCGGCTGACGGCCTGCCCGATCAATCCCGCTTCCACCGCGCGGTCGCGCCAGGGTTTATGGGCCACGCCGCCCAGGGCCAGGCGCGCGTCGACGATCACATCGCCGTCCAACTCCAGAGCGGCAGCCACCGACACCAACGCGAACGCGTAGGACGCCCGGTCACGGATCTTCAGATAATGGCTGTGCCGCGCCAGATGGTCGGCAGGCAATTCAATAGCAGTGATCAGTTCATCGTCGGCCAGCTGGTTGTCCCGTTGCGGCGCATCGCCGGGCAAACGGTGGAAGTCGGCGAACTCGATGACCCGCGCACCGCCGCGCCCTTGCACATGCACCCGCGCCTCCAGCGCCGCCAGGGCCACGCACATGTCGGACGGATGAGTCGCCACGCACTGCGCGCTGGCGCCGAGAATCGCATGGATGCGATTCAACCCGGTGCGCGCCGGGCAACCGCTGCCGGGTTCGCGTTTATTGCAAGGCACGCTGGCGTCGTAGAAGTAATAGCAACGGGTGCGCTGCAACAGGTTGCCGCCGGTGCTGGCCATATTGCGCAGTTGCGGCGAGGCACCGGCGAGGATGGCTTGGGACAGCAACGGATAACGCTGTTCGATCAAGGGGTGCCAAGCCAGATCAGCGTTGCTGACCAGCGCGCCAATGCGCACGCCACCCTCGGCGGTGGGCTCGACGCCATGCAGCGGCAGGCCGGTGATGTCGATCAGGTGCTCGGGGCGGCTGATGTTTTCTTTCATCAGGTCCAGCAGGTTGGTACCGCCGGCAATAAAACGCGACGCGGCACTGCTCAAGTGCACGGCTTCGTGCACGTCGGACGGTTTGCTGTACTGGAACGGGTTCATTGCTCGCCTCCCGCCGTACGGCAGGCCGGCAGGGCCTCTTCAATCGCATCGCGAATATTGCTGTAGGCGCCGCAGCGGCACAGGTTACCGCTCATCAGTTCCTGGATTTGCGCGCTGTCGTGGGCGCGGCCTTCGTTGGCCAGGCCGACGGCGGAGCAGATCTGGCCAGGGGTGCAATAACCGCACTGGAAAGCATCGTGCTTGATGAAGGCTTGTTGCATGGGGTGTAACTGGTCGCCACTGGCCAGCCCTTCGACGGTGGTCAACTCGGCACCGTCGCACATCACCGCCAGGGTCAGGCACGCGTTCACGCGCTTGCCGTCGCGCAATACGGTGCAGGCACCGCATTGGCCGTGGTCGCAGCCTTTCTTGCTGCCGACCAGATCCAGTTGTTCGCGCAGCAGGTCCAGCAGCGTGGTCCAGGGCAACACGTCCAGTTGGCGGGCCTGCCCATTGAGGGTCAGGCGTATCGAGTGGCGGGCAAACGGCTGGGCCGCCGCGCCTTGGGGGGTTGCGCTCATAAACACCTCACGGGTTGGTCTGCATCCGCGGCGTTCAGGAAAATCGCCGTCTCAGGGGTACGACTTCCCGGGGTTTTGAGCGTTCAAGATGATTGATCAGCGGATATTGAGCTGGGTCTTCAAGGTGTTTCGCGGGGGGTTGATCGAGGAATTGCTGTATTCGAACCAGCCTGGGGCCTGCACATCCATTTCGAATACATAGATGTAGCCCATCAGTGTCCCCGCGCCGTTGCACGCCTGGCTGATGCTGCCAACCTGGCACACCGGGGTGCGCTGGCCGTTCAGTACGGCGCCATTGAACAGCCCCACCGGGTTGTTGCCCAGCCCCACTTCCATCACCGACACCTGGGTGGGCCCACGGTGCGTGCACATCTGCGTGGAGGTGATGCGTTCGGGGATGCTTTCCTTGCAGCGCGCCGACTCGACCTGAAACACGCGCACCTCGCTCAAGGCCGGTGCAGTCGCGCCCCACACCGGTGCCGCGCCGAGCCACAGGCTGATAGCGGTGATCGGAGCTAGACTCCACGCGTTGGCTTTTTTCATGCTGTCGATGACCGTGAATTGAACGTCGGCGCAGTATGCCTCAAGCCCATGCGCCACACAGCCTCGGCTGCTGGTATGATGCGCCGCTTTTTCCGATCCTCTCTGAAACCACAGGCGCTTGGCGCAGTTTGTGCTTTGACTTAGAGGTCAACAAATCACGACGCAAAATAGCGTCACAGGGAGCCGGCATGCTGGAAAAGCTGTTTCAACTCAAAGCACACAACACCAACGTGCGCACCGAGATTCTCGCGGGCATCACGACATTCCTGGCCATGGCCTACATCCTGTTCGTGAACCCGAGCATCCTCGGTGAAACCGGCATGGACAAAGGCGCGGTGTTCGTCGCGACCTGCCTGGCGGCCGCCATCGGTTCGACCGTGATGGGCCTGATCGCCAACTACCCGATCGCGCTGGCACCAGGCATGGGCCTCAATGCCTTCTTTACCTACACCGTGGTGCTGCACATGGGCCATACCTGGCAAGTGGCACTGGGGGCGGTGTTCATTTCGGCGGTGCTGTTCTTTCTGCTGTCGATCTTTCGCATCCGTGAGTGGATCATCAACAGCATCCCTTTGCCGTTGCGTTCGGCGATTGCTGCCGGCATCGGCCTGTTCCTGGCGCTGATCGCCCTGCACAACGCCGGTATCGTAGTCAGCAACCCGGCCACCATGGTTGGCCTGGGCGACTTGAAACAACCGGCGCCGATCCTCGCCACCCTGGGCTTTGCGCTGATCGTCGCGCTGGAAGCCCTGGCCGTGCGCGGTGCGGTGCTGATCGGCATCCTGGCGGTGACCATCGTGTCGATTGTGATGGGCTTCACCCCATTCGGCGGCGTGACCTCGATGCCACCGTCCCTGGCCCCGACCTTCCTGCAGTTGGACATCAAGGGCGCACTGGATATCGGCCTGGTCAGCGTGATCTTCGCCTTCCTGTTCGTCGACCTGTTCGACAACTCCGGCACCCTGATCGGCGTGGCCAAGCGCGCCGGCCTGATGGGCAAGGACGGCCACATGCCAAAAATGGGCCGTGCACTGATCGCCGACAGCACCGCAGCCATGGCCGGTTCGCTGCTGGGCACCTCGACCACCACCAGCTACATCGAATCCGCCGCAGGCGTCAGCGCCGGTGGCCGTACCGGTTTGACTGCCATCGTAGTGGCGATCCTGTTCCTGCTCGCACTGTTCTTCTCGCCGTTGGCCGCCAGCGTTCCGGCTTTCGCCACCGCGCCGGCGCTGCTGTTCGTCGCCGTACTGATGACCTCCGGCCTGGCTGAAATCGACTGGGACGACATCACTGTGGCAGCGCCGGTGGTGATCACCGCCCTGGCGATGCCCTTTACTTACTCCATCGCCAACGGCATCGCCTTCGGTTTCATCGCTTGGACCGCCATCAAGCTGCTTTCGGGCCGCTACCGTGAGCTGAACCCGGCGCTGGTGATTCTGTCGATTCTGTTCGTGATCAAGCTGGGCTGGTTCAACGCATGACTTTTGACGCCGCACGCTACACCGCTCAACTGCAAGACAAGGTCACGCGCCTGCGTGACCTGCTCGCTCCGTTCGATGCGCCCGAGCCGCAGGTGTTCGACTCGCCGCTGCAGCACTTCCGCCTGCGCGCGGAATTCCGCCTGTGGCGCGAGGGCGGTGAGCGCCACTACGCGATGTTTTCCCAGGACGATAAGCGCACGCCGATCCTGATCGAAGACTTCCCTATCGCCAGCGCTCGCATCAACCAACTGATGCCGCAGCTCAAGGCCGCCTGGCAAACCAGCGCCGCCCTGAGCCACAAACTGTTTCAGGTGGAGTTCCTCACCACCCTGGCCGGCGATGCGATGATCACCCTGTGCTATCACCGCCCGCTGGACGAGCACTGGCACGCGGCGGCCAACCAGCTCGCCGCTGACCTGAACGTGAGCATCATCGGCCGCTCCAAGGGCAAACGCGATGTGATCGGCCACGATTACGTGGTAGAGAAACTCGAAGTCGGCGGCCGCACCTTCAGCTATCGTCAACCCGAAGGCGCGTTCACCCAGCCCAACGGCACGGTGAACCAGAAGATGCTCAACTGGGCCTACGAGGCTTTGGGCGATCGCCCGGACGATCTGCTGGAGCTGTATTGCGGCAACGGCAATTTCACCCTGCCCCTGGCCACCCGCGTGCGCAAAGTGCTGGCCACCGAGATCAGCAAGACCTCGGTAAACGCGGCACTGAGCAATCTCGATGAAAACGCGGTGGATAACGTCACCTTGGTGCGCCTGTCCGCCGAAGAACTCACCGAAGCCCTCAACGAAGTGCGCCCGTTCCGCCGTCTGCACGGTATCGATCTGAAAAGCTACGAGTTCGGCAGCGTGTTTGTGGACCCGCCGCGTGCCGGCATGGACCCGGACACCTGCGAATTGACCCGGCGTTTCGACAACATCCTGTACATCTCTTGCAACCCGGAGACCCTGGCGGCCAACATCGCCCAACTGCATGACACCCACCGCATTACCCGGTGTGCGATGTTTGATCAGTTTCCGTGGACGCACCATATGGAATCGGGTGTGTTGCTGACCCGACGCTAAACGTTCCATTGCTCCATGCGCGGCCGCCCGAGCCATTGGCTAAGCGGCCGCGCAGCGGGCTATAGCTGCCCTTCCTTGATTAACGGTTCGATAATCGAACACATGCCGCGCTGGCAATTGACCAAATTAACCATCCGGTACATTTTATCTCCACAACCAACAAGAACTGTGGAGATACCCCCTCATGCCGCCCATCGTGCTGGTGCTCAATGGCCCCAATCTCAACCTGCTCGGCACCCGCGAACCCGCCACCTACGGGCATGAAACCCTAGCCGACGTGGCGGCCCTCTGCGGCCGCAGCGCCGAGCAACTGGGGCTTAAAATCGAATTCCGCCAAACCAACCACGAAGGCGAGCTGCTCGACTGGATCCACGGCGCCCGCGCGCGCTGCGCCGGTATCGTGATCAACCCTGCCGCCTGGACCCACACGTCGGTGGCAATCCGCGATGCGCTGGTAGCCAGCGAAGTGCCGGTGATCGAAGTGCATTTATCCAATGTGCATACCCGTGAGGCGTTTCGGCATCATTCATTTGTGTCGCCCATCGCCAAAGCGGTATTGGCCGGTTTTGGCAGCCACGGCTACCACCTGGCCCTGGAACATTTCAGCCATCTGCTCAAAGGACGTGCCTGATGAAACCGCGCATTCTTGCCGGCCTGATTGGCGCTGGCATCCAGGCCTCCCGCACACCCGCTTTGCACGAACAGGAAGGCGATGCCCAGGGCCTACGCTACCTGTACCAACTGATCGACCTTGATCCCTTGGGCCTGGATATCAAGGCCCTGCCCGACCTCCTACGCGCCGCCGAGCTGATGCACTTTACCGGGCTGAACATTACCTACCCGTGCAAGCAGGCGATTCTGCCGCTGCTGGATGAATTGTCCGACGAAGCCCGAGGCATCGGCGCGGTGAATACCGTGGTGTTCAAGGACGGCAAACGCATTGGCCACAACACCGATTGCCTGGGGTTTGCCGAAGGTTTCCGGCGCAACCTCAATGACGTGCCGCGCCAGCGTGTGGTGCAGATGGGTGCCGGCGGTGCAGGCGCGGCAGTGGCGCATGCACTGCTGGCTGAAGGGGTGGAGCAGTTGAGTGTTTTCGATGTGGACGCCATCCGCGCCCGCGACCTTGTGGATAACCTCGCACAGCGTTTCGGCAGCGGCCGCGCTCAAGTCGGCGGCGGCCTGGAGAACGCCATGGCCGAAGCCGATGGCCTGGTCAACACCACGCCGATGGGCATGGCCAAGCTTCCCGGTACACCGGTGCCGGCGGCGCTGTTGCGCGCTCATCTGTGGGTAGCGGAAATCGTCTACTTCCCGCTGGAAACCCAACTGCTACGGGATGCTCGCGCCCTGGGTTGCCGCACGCTGGACGGCGGCAATATGGCAGTGTTCCAGGCGGTGAAAGCATTTGAATTGTTCAGCGGTAAAGTGCCGGATGCGCAACGCATGCTGACGCACTTCAAAAGCATGAATACCTGACTGACAAGACCAGATCACCATGTGGGAGGGGGCAAGCCCCCTCTCACTTGGTATGCATTCCAACCTGAGGCCTCAGGCTTGCAGGTAGCGCATCACTGAGTCGCAGAGCATATCGCGGTGGCGCTGTTTAACCGCCTCATCCGACAGTTCGATCTGAAAGATCTCACTGAACGTATGGCGGTTGGACACCCGGTAAAAACTGAACGAGTTGATCAGCAGGTGCACATCCAACGGCTCCAGGCCTTCGCGGAACAGGCCCATTTCGGCGCCTCGGCGCAAGGTGGCGCCCAGGGCTTCGAGGATGTTGCTGTTCATGGCCTTGATCGAGTCCGAACGCTTCACATATTCAGCGTTGTGGATATTTTCGATGCTGACGATGCGCACAAAATCCACGTTCTGATCGTGGTGATCAAAGGTGAATTCCACCAGCCGACGGATCGCTTCACGGGGCTCCAGCGCCGTGAGGTTCATGCGGGTTTCGGTATTGCGGATATCGCCGTAGAGCTTTTCCAGTACCTCGACGTACAGCTGCTCCTTGCTGCCGAAGTAGTAATAGATCATGCGCTTGGAGGTGTGGATGCGTTCGGCGATGGCGTCTACGCGCGCGCCGGCCAAGCCCTGCTGAACAAACTCGACAATGGCTTCTTGCAGTATGTTTTCGCGGGTCTTTTCTGGATTGTTCTTACGACTCTTGCGCGGTGCGTCTGACACTGCGGGGAGTTCGGGACTCGACGTCATGGTGCTCACGGCCATTGTTGTTAGGCAGGCCGCGATTATGGGCCGGGGCGCTCCCCGAAGGAAGCACCCGGCCAGGGTTCACAGCCGCGCCTGGCGCACCGCGCCACTGCGCGACTTGGCCATCGCCGCCAGGCGTACCGCCACATTGGCCGCGCCGTAACCGGCGTAGCCGTTTTTGCGCTGGATGATCTCGAAGAAAAACCGTCCTTCGAAGGGCTCGGTGTAGACGTGAAACAACTCACCGCCCTGAGCGTCGCGGTCGTACAACACGTTGTAGTACGCCAGCTCGCTGAGGAACTCGTCATCGAAATCAAAGCGCGCCGCCAGGTCGTCGTAATAATTGAGCGGGATATCCAGCAATGGCACGCCGGCCTCTTTGGCTCTGCGCACCTCGGCGAAAATATCCGCACAGTCGAAGGCAATGTGATGCACCCCCGAGCCCCGATAGCTCGATAGCGCGTGGGAGATGGCAGTGTTGCGGTTTTCGGAGATATTCAGCGGCAAGCGAATCGAACTGCAGCGGCTACGCAATGCGCGGCTTTTCACCAGGCCGTAGGGGTCGGGTAGCACCACTTCGTCGTCGGCTTCGAAATCCAGCAGGCTCTTGTAGAACAGCACCCAACTGTCGAGGCTGTCGGCAGGCAGGGCCATGGCCATATGGTCGATGCGCAGCAGGCCGCCGCCGCAAGCCGTGGTCGGTTGCAGGTTGAAGTCGGTGTCGTAGAGCCCGCCTTCGCTGGGGTCCACCAGGTAAATCAGACTGCCGTCCGGCGCACGCACCGCCGCCAGCTCCAGCTCGTTCGGCCCGACCAGGCCGCGATAAGGCTGGCCTTTATAAGCCACCGCGCGTTCCAGTGCCTTGGCGCTGTCCTTTACCCGCAGCGCCGTGGCGCACAGCGACGGCCCATGGGCTTCGAAAAAATTGTGGGCGAAGGAATACGGCTCGCAATTGAGGATCAGGTTGATATCGCCCTGGCGCAGCAGGCTGACGGCCTTGGAGCGATGCTGCCCAGCCTTGACGAAGCCCAGACGCTCCAACCAGTGGGAGAGCTTGGCGCCGAGGCTTTCATCCACGGCAAATTCGAGGAACTCGATGCCGTCGTACTCGCTGGCGGGCGGCGTTTCGAACAGGATATCCAGCGGTGCGGCCGGCTGTTCCTCGGCCAGGCGCTGACGGGTTTTCTCCTCCAGGTACAACAACGAGCGCAGCCCGTCGGCGGCATTGGCGCGGGTCGGCGCGGCACGGAAACCATCGTTGAAGATTTCCAGGGACAGCGGCCCGGTGTACCCACTTTTGATAATCGGCGCCAGAAACCCGGCCAGGTCGAACTCGCCCTGCCCCGGGAAGCAACGGAAATGGCGGCTCCACTCCAACACATCCATGGCCAGGATCGGCGCATCGGCCATTTGCACGAAGAAGATCTTGTCGCCAGGGATCTGCGCGATGGCGCTCGGGTCGCCCTTGAGTGACAACGTGTGGAAACTGTCGAGCAACACGCCCAGGCTCGGATGATCCACCTGACGCACCAGGTTCCATACCTGCTGCCAGGTGTTCACATGCTTGCCCCAGGCCAGGGCTTCATAGCCGATGCGCAAGCCTCGTCTGCCGGCGTGTTCGGCCAGCAGGCTCAAGTCATCCCGCAGAATGGATTCGTCGCCCACGCAATCGGCCGAGGCATTGCTGCACACCAGCACCAGGTCGGTGCCCAGCTCCTGCATCAGATCGAACTTGCGCTCGGCCCGCTCCAGATTGCGCGCCAGGCGGTCGCGGCGGCAGCCTTCAAAGTCGCGAAACGGCTGGAACAAGGTGATAGCGATGCCCAGGTCGGCGCACATCTGCCGCACTTCCCGCGGGCTGCCGTCGTAATACAACAGGTCGTTCTCGAAGATTTCCACCCCATCGAACCCGGCGGCGGCAATGGCTTCGAGCTTTTCCGGCAGGGTGCCGCTCAAGGAAACGGTGGCGATGGAACGTTGCATGGAAAACTCCCGGCAATGGTTGTTTATGGCAAATTATTCGCCCCCAGCCTAACGGCAGCAATTAAAATGTACGAACCGGTTAGTTTTTCGGGCGATTATCGAACACTATGCCCTTCTGGCGAATTGACGATTTTTTAACCGCTGCGCACCATCGATCAGGTAACAAACGTTCACAAAAGACCCAGATCACACCATAAAAATTTCAAAAAACGGGTACGACCTCATGCCTCTGCAAAACTCCGTCCTGGCCGAGCGCCCAGGCATGCCGCATGCCGGCATCGGCAGCAAGATCCGCGGCGCCCTGGCCGTGGGTAAAACCCGCTGGGGCATGCTGGCCCTGGTGTTCTTCGCCACCACGCTGAACTACATCGACCGCGCCGCCCTGGGCGTGATGCAGCCGATCCTAGCCAAGGAAATGAGCTGGACGGCGATGGACTACGCCAACATCAACTTCTGGTTCCAAGTCGGCTACGCCATCGGGTTTGTGCTGCAGGGTCGCTTGATCGACCGAGTTGGCGTCAAGCGCGTGTTCTTCTTCGCAGTATTGCTGTGGAGCCTGGCCACCGGCGCCCACGGCCTGGCCACCTCCGCCGTAGGCTTTATGGTCTGCCGCTTTATCCTCGGCCTGACCGAAGCCGCCAACTACCCGGCCTGCGTCAAGACCACCCGTCTGTGGTTCCCCGCTGGCGAGCGGGCAGTGGCGACCGGCATCTTCAACGCCGGCACCAACGTCGGCGCGATGATGACGCCGATGTTGCTGCCGCTGATCTTGCACGTATGGGGCTGGCAGGCGGCGTTCCTGTGCATGTCGGCACTGGGCGGCATCTGGCTGGTGTGCTGGGGCCTGAAGTACTACAACCCAGAAGATCATCCAACGGTTAAACAATCCGAATTGGACTACGTGCAACAAGAACCCGAACCGGAACAACCGCGCGTGCCCTTCAGCCGTATCCTGCGCATGCGTGGCACCTGGGCCTTTGCCCTGGCCTATTCGCTGACCGCGCCGGTGTTCTGGTTCTACCTGTACTGGCTGCCACCGTTTTTGAACCAGCAATACAACCTGGGCATCAACGTGACGCAGATGGGCATCCCGCTGATCATCATTTATCTGACAGCCGACTTCGGCAGTGTGGGTGGGGGGATTCTCTCCTCGTTCTTGATCGGCCGGGGGATGAACTCGATCAAGGCACGGTTGCTGTCGATGCTGCTGTTTGCCTGCTGCATCGTCGGCGTGATCATGGCGGCCGGCTCCAGCCAGCTGTGGGTGGCGGTGTTTGCCATCTCCCTGGCCATCGGTGCGCACCAGGCCTGGACCGCGAATATCTGGAGCCTGGTGATGGACTACACGCCCAAGCACATGATGAGCACGGTGTTCGGCTTTGGCGGCATGTGCGCGGCCATCGGCGGCATGTTTATGACCCAGATCGTCGGCCATATCCTGACCGTGACTAACAACAACTACACCGTGTTGTTCACCCTGATCCCGGCGATGTACTTCATCGCGCTGACCTGGATGTACTTCATGGCGCCGCGCAAGATTCCCAAAGTCGACGTTTGACTCACCGCCGCCGCTGCTGCCAGGCAGCGGCCAACCCGCTCATGCAGATCACCCCGATGCCGACCACCGTGGTCATATCGGGGGTATGGGCAAACACCAGCCAGCCCAGTAAACCCGCGAAGACGATCTGGCAATAGCCGAACGGCGCCAGCAAGGCCGGCGCCGCAAAGCGGAACGCCTGGGTCAGCATCAAGTGCGCAGTCATGCCACAGGTGCCCAAGGCCAGCATCATCACGCCGTGCCACAGGGTCGGCACCTGCCAGAAGAACGGCACCAGCGCACTCATCACCAAGGTATTGCACAGCCCGGCGAAAAAGTTGCTGGTGGTGGGGGTGTCGTATTGGCTGAGGATGCGCGTCAGCAACTGGTAAAAGCAGAAGAACATCGCCGAACACAACGGCAGCAGCACCGCCGGCGTGAACAGTTCGCCACCGGGGTGGATGATCACCACCACGCCGATAAACCCGCAGATCACCGCCAGCCATTGGCCGCGTGTCACATGCTCACCCAGCAGCGGCACCGAGAGCGCCGTCACCAGAATCGGTGCGAGGAAGTTCACCGCAGTGGCTTCGGCCAGCGGGATGTAATGCAGCGCAGTGGTAAAGAACAGGCTGGTACCCAACAGACACAACGCGCGTACCACCTGCATCCCCGGCCGTTTGCTGCGCAGCACGCGCAACCCCGATTGCGGCAGGAAGATCCCGGCCATCAGCACCGTGTGCACCACATAGCGTGCCCACACCACCATAACAATCGGGTAGAACCCGGCGAGGTATTTGGACAGCGCGTCGTGGCTGGAAAACAGAAAAGTCGCCACCACAATCAGCAGGATGCCTTTGAAAGGATGGTTGACGCCGGACAGCGGGGTACTGACAGTCATGGAATTCTCTTGCGTGGCGGGCTTAACGCTGAGCACTGAACGAGGCCGCGCTCAACCCGGTAATCTAGCAGGCGGGCCGCAGCCTGCCCCGAGAGCATAACCAAACACCGGGCGAACAGCGCACTAAATCATGGGAATCGAGTCCAAGCCTGCACGTCGCCTTCCCGTTGCACATTTTTTAATCAAGGCTTTGCCGCTATGAAAAAAACTCTCTTTGTTCTCTCCACCCTCGCCTTGCTCGCCGCCTGTAACCAGGAGGCCAAGCAAGCGCCGAAACCCGCGCCCGCGTCGGTGCAAGCGACCCTGGTTCCGCCAACCCCACCAACCGATCAGTGGGTGGGCAAATGGGTCGGCGTCGAAGGCCTGCACCTGACCATCGCCAAGGACGACAGCATCGGCCGCGGTCATTACATCCTCACCATGCAATACGGCCTCGACGCCGATGACAGCGGCACCTTCAAGGGTGAGGCGGCCGAAGACGGGATCGCCTTCAACCGTCCGGACGGCCCGCAACTGCTGCGCGCCGGTGATGGCGCGGCGACCGGCCTCAAATGGCTGGCGGACAAGAAAGACTGCCTGGTTGTGGTGACCGGCGAAGGGTATTGCCGCGATTAACGGCCATACTCATCTCAATATTTTGTAGGACCGTTCATCAAGAGGATTGCCCCATGCTATGGAAAAAAGGCCGACGCAGCGACAACGTGGTGGATGCCCGCAATGACAGTGGCGGTGGCGGCGGGATGCGCTTCGGCGGCGGCAAGGGCCTGAGCCTCACGGCCATTGTGCTGATTGTCGGTATCGGCTGGTTGACCGGCCAGGACCCGATGCAAATCCTCGGCCAGTTGACCGGTCAGATGGAGCAGGCGCCGTCGGTCAGCACCCAGACGCGCCAGGCGCCACCGGCCAACGATGAGCAGGCCGATTTCGTCCGCGCAGTGCTGGGCGACACCGAGGACACCTGGGGCCAGGTGTTCAAGGAGAATGGCAAAACCTACCAGAACCCCAAGCTGATTCTGTTCCGTGGCCGGGTCAATTCCGCCTGCGGCGGCGCCACTTCGGCGAGCGGTCCGTTTTATTGCCCGGCTGACCAGCAGGTGTACCTGGACCTGGACTTCTTCCGAGAAATGTCCCAACGCTTCCAGGCCGCTGGCGACTTCGCTCAGGCTTACGTGATCGCCCACGAAGTCGGGCACCACGTGCAGACCTTGCTCGGCATCTCGGCGAAGATCCAGGCCGCGCGCCAGCAAGGCCTGCAAATGCAGGGCGACGGAGGGCTGTTGGTGCGTCAGGAACTGCAAGCCGACTGCTTTGCCGGCGTGTGGGCCAACCGCGCACAAAAACGCCTGAACTGGCTGGAACCGGGGGACATCGAAGAAGCCCTGAACGCAGCCAACGCCATCGGCGATGACCGTTTGCAGCAGCAAGGCCAGGGTCGCGTGGTGCCGGATTCGTTCACCCATGGCACCTCCGCGCAGCGGGTGCGCTGGTTCAAGGCCGGCTTCGCCCAAGGCCAGATCAGCCAGTGCGACACCTTTAACGCCAAGAGCCTGTAAATGCATAAACGCTCGGGATTGCTGCTGGGTATGTACCTGGCCTGCTCTACCGCCGGGGCCGTCGAGCATGGGGTCAAGGTAGTCAGCCCTGAGCGTTTCCAGCTGGAGGCCGGCGCCTTAAGCCTGGGTGTAAGCCAGGACTGGGGCCAGCCGCTGCCCCATGTCACCCGCGTGCTGATCGTCGTGCACGGTCGCCTGCGCAATGCGCAGACCTACCTGCACAGTGCCGAAGCCGCCGCCGAACAGGCGGGCCAGGCCGATACGACGCTGGTAATCGCCCCGCAGTTTCTCAACGAGGCCGATGCGCAGCGCAATCACTTGGACAACAGGGTGCTGCGCTGGAAAGGCAATGAGTGGATGGCCGGCGAACCGTCCACGGGCGCAGATCGCGTCAGTTCCTACGGCGCGCTGGACCAACTGATCGAGCATCTGGGGGATCGCCGGTTGTTTCCGGCACTCAAGGAAATCGTGGTCGCCGGTCATTCCGGCGGCGGCCAAGTGGTGCAGCGCTTTGCCCTTCTCGGTCATGACCATCCGGCCTTGCATCACGAAGGCATCCGCCTGCGTTATGTGGTGGCCAATCCATCGTCCTACGCCTACTTCAGCCCGCAACGGCCCGTGCCGTTCGACGCGGCGACCTGCCCCGGTTTCGACGACTGGAAATACGGCCTGCAAAAACTGCCGACCTACGCCAACGGCCAAAACGCCGCGCAACTTGAGCAAACCTATGTGTCACGCACCATCACGTATCTGCTCGGCCAACAAGACACCAACCCCAACCACCCCGCGCTGGATAAAGGCTGCGAGGCCGAGGCCCAGGGCGCCTATCGGCTGATTCGCGGGCACAACTATTTTGACTACCTCCAGCAACGCCATCCGCAGCTGCGCCAAGAACTGGTGGAAGTGCCAGGGGTGGGGCATAACGGCGATGGTATGCTCAGATCACCCGAAGGCCAGAAAGTACTGTTTCCCCAGCTTTAACTGAACAAACCGGCCCAACCTGTGGGAAGGAACTAGCACCCGATAGCCGTAGGTACCCACACAACCCTCAAAGGCTGAAATAACTCTGTGGTGAACTCGGCTGTTTGTAGTGAGCTGGGCTTGTTGTGGTGAGCTGGGCTTAATGTGGTGACCTGAGCTTATTGTGGTGACCTGGCCTTGCTTTGGTGACCGGGCTTGTTGTGGTGAGCGGGCTTGCCCCGCGCTGGGTTGCGAAGCAGCCCCATTCCAGGCGATGTGGTTTCAACTGACACTCCGAGGTGCCTGACTTTGGGGCCGCTTCGCAGCCCAGCGCGGGGCAAGCCCGCTCACCACAAGAGCCTCATCTACTGAGGTGATGGTTCACTGAAGGTGGGTAGGGAGCCATGCCCCGTTAGCGCTGGGTCAGTCACCCCAGCTATTGCTGACTCACCGTTGTGGTGACCTGGCCTTGATGTGGTGAGCGGGCTTGCCCCGCGCTGGGTTGCGAAGCAGCCCCATTCCAGGCGATGTGGTTTCAACTGACACTCCGAGGTGCCTGAGTTTGGGGCCGCTTCGCAGCCCCATTCCAGGCGATGCGGTTTCAACTGACACTCCGAGGTGCCTGAGTTTGGGGCCGCTTCGCAGCCCAGCGCGGGGCAAGCCCGCTCACCACAAGAGCCTCATCTACTGAGGTGATGGTTCACTGAAGGTGGGTAGGGAGCCATGCCCCGTTAGCAGTGGGTCAGTCAACCCAGCTGTTGTTGACTTACCGTCATCGGGGCAGGTCGAATCGGCACATCGCCCCTCCCACCTTTGATAGTCATTGCCTGGGCTGGATCATCCGGTGCAGTGCCGCGCAGTCTGCGGCATGCCAGTCCGTCAACTCGGGCCACGGGTTCTCCGGCAGGTTTACCAGCACGGTCCGCGTTCCCGCCGCACGGCCGCAATCGAGGTCGAAGCGGTAATCCCCAACCATCACCATCTCTTCCGGCGCTACCTGCCATGCCGCTGCCAGCTTCAGCAGGCCCCCCGGTTCCGGTTTGGGCGGTGCGTCTTCGCGGCCCAGCACATCGTCGGCGGCGAAGCAGTCGGCCAGGCCGATGGCCTGCAACGTAACGTGGGCCAGTTCCCGTGCGTTGCGGGTCAGGATGCCCAGGCGATAACCGCGCACAGCCAACTCGCGCACCAGTTCCACCGCACCGTCCGCTGCCACCGAGCCCAGCGCCAGTTCACGCTCATGCTCCAGTAACCAGGCATGTTTGGTCGCCGCCACCTCGGCCGGCAATGCCGCCAGGTGGGTGAGGATGTCGTCCTCGGGTGGAATCTCCAGGGCCACGCGGATGGCGGCGAAATCATGCACAGCCACCGTGAGGGTGCCGTCCATATCGAAGACCCAGTGCTTAACGTCCGTCAGGCTCATGCCCAATCCTTGCGATGGCGGATCAGCCCTTCCTGGGTTACCGACGCCACCAACTGCCCGGCGCGGTTGAACACGCTGCCACGGGAGAAGCCTCGGGAGTTGCCGGCCCACGGGCTATCCATGGCGTAGAGCAGCCAATCGTCGGCGCGCAGATCGGCGTGGAACCACAGCGCATGATCGAGGCTGGCGACCTGCATGTCTTTCTGCCACACGGTCTTGCCGTGGGGCAGCAACGAGGTGGTCAACAGGCCGAAGTCCGACGCGTAGGCCAGCAGGTATTTATGCAGCGCCGGCGCATCGGCCAGGGCGCCGTCGGCACGAAACCACACGTACTTGACCGGGTCGGACGGCTGCGGGTTGTAGGGATCTTTTTCAGTGACGGGGCGCACTTCGATCGGCTTGGCGCACAGCAGTTTGTCGCGCATGGGCTCGGGGATCAGGTGCGCACGCTGGCGTGTCAGCTCCAGCTCCGATGGCAGGTTTTCCGGGCCCACCACTACGGGCATGGTGCTCTGGTGCTCGAAGCCTGCTTCGTCGTACTGGAACGAGGCGCTGCATGTAAAAATCGGCTGCCCCTTCTGGATTGCCGTGACCCGGCGCGTACTGAAGCTGCCGCCGTCGCGCACGCGGTCCACCGAGTACACCACCGGCAACCCCGCATCGCCGGGGCGCAGGAAGTAACCGTGCAGGGAGTGCACATGCCGCGCTTCTTCGACGGTCTGGCTGGCCGCCGACAACGACTGGCCGAGCACCTGGCCACCGAACAACTGGCGAAAACCCAGGTCCTGGCTGCGGCCGCGAAAGAGGTTTTCCTCAATCGGCTCCAGCGTCAGCAGGTCCACCAGATCTTCCAATACTTGGCTCATTGAGCAACTCCTAAAAACGATAGGGCATTCCGGGCTGCTTATCCGTGCAGCGTGTCCAACCATTGGGCGCGGGTGATGCGGTACAAAACATGATGACGCAGCGGGTCGTCGGCCGCGACTTTGGGGTGGTCGAAATCGGCTTGCGGATCGTAATGCATACCGATGGCCTGCATGACTTTTTGTGAAGGCAGATTGGCCTCAGTGGTGAAGGCGACGATTTCATCCAACTGCAATCGATCGAAGCCACACCGCAGCGCAGTCCAGGCCGCTTCACTGGCGTAGCCCAGGCCCCAGTGCTCGCGCGCCAGACGCCAGCCAATCTCCACCGCCGGGGTGAAGCCGGTTTCAAAGCTGACGTTCTGCAACCCGGTGAGGCCGATAAACTCGCCAGTGTCCTTGCGCTGCAAAGCCCAGAAACCAAAACCATATTCGGCGAAATGCCCACGGATGCGCCCGATCAAGGCGGCACTCTCCAGATGGCTCAACCGGGCCGGAAAATAGCGCATCACCTGAGGGTCGTCGCACATACTCGCAAACACCTTGAGGTCTTTGTCGCGCCACTGGCGCAGCACCAGCCGCGCGCTTTCCAATTCCAGTATCGGCTCCATGGGGCCCCCTCCCTTGCCATGTGCGTGAGTGTACAGCGCTGTTAAGATCCGTCGCAGGTTCCCGTCAGAAAATTCCATGCCATTGCCACTGATTTACCACGATGACTACAGCCCCGAGTTCCCGGCAGACCACCGGTTCCCGATGGATAAATTCCGCCTGCTGCGCGACCACCTGGTGGCCAGCGGCCTGACCGAAGACCACCAACTGCTGCGCCCGTCATTGTGCCCGCCGCAGATTCTGGCCCTGGCCCATGAACCTGGGTATATCGAACGCTACATGAGCGGCGAGTTGTCCCGCGAAGACCAACGGCGCCTCGGCCTGCCCTGGAGCGAAGCCCTGGCCCGGCGCACGGTGCGGGCGGTCGGCGGCTCGATTCTGACCGCCGAAAAAGCCCTGGAACACGGCCTGGCCTGCCACTTGGCGGGCGGCACCCACCATGCCCATTACGATTACCCGGCTGGCTTTTGCATTTTCAATGACCTGGCGGTGATCAGCCGTTACCTGCTGGAAAGCGGCCGGGTCAACCGCGTGCTGATATTCGACTGCGACGTGCACCAGGGCGACGGCACTGCACGCATCCTGCACGACACACCGGAAGCGATCACCGTGTCGCTGCACTGCGAAAAAAACTTCCCGGCACGCAAGGCCCATAGCGACTGGGACATCCCGTTGCCCATGGGCATGGGCGATGTCGACTACCTCAAGGTGGTCGATGACGCCCTCAACTACCTGCTGCCGCTGTATCAGCCCGACCTGGTGCTATACGACGCCGGCGTGGATGTGCATAAGGACGACGCCCTCGGTTACCTCAAGCTGACAGACCCGGGCCTGGCCGACCGTGATGAACGCGTAATGCGTCACTGCCTGGGCCGTGACATCCCGGTGATGGGCGTGATCGGCGGCGGCTACAGCAAAGACCGCGCCGCCCTGGCCCGCCGCCACGGCATCCTGCACCACAGTGCGCAGCGGGTATGGGCGTCATCAGGCTGTCATTGAACCGTGGGCCGTTACCCACAATGCCTGTGGAACGGCCTGTGGATAACTTGAGCGTAAGCGTCTACGAGCCAGTAGCTGTATAGCGTGTAGGAAGCTGTACATTTTTTGATCAGGCAAGGCTGCGTCGCTCGGGTAGAATGCTCGGCTTATTTCCGCGACCGTAGCCTCTGCCCATGTCCGACCTTTCTGCTCATCACGTCACCATTATCGGCGGCGGCCCTGCCGGCTTGATGGCCGCCGAAGTCCTGAGCCTGGCGGGCGTGCGGGTCGATCTGTACGACGGCATGCCATCGGTGGGGCGCAAATTCCTGCTGGCCGGCGTGGGCGGCATGAACATCACCCATTCCGAAGTGTACCCGGCGTTTATCGCCCGCTACGCCGAGCGCGCGCCGCAGATGGCGCCGTTACTGCGAGGGTTTAGCGCCGATGACTTGCGCGGCTGGATACACGGCCTGGGCATCCAGACGTTTGTCGGCACGTCCGGTCGCGTGTTTCCCACCGACATGAAAGCCGCACCGCTGCTGCGCGCCTGGCTCAAGCGTCTGCGCGAACTAGGCGTGGTTATCCACACCCGGCATCGCTGGACCGGCTGGACTGCCGAGGGCGATTTACTTATCCACAGCCCGGACGGCGATAAAACCCTGCGCAGCGACGCGGTGTTGCTGGCCCTGGGCGGCGGCAGTTGGTCGCGCCTGGGCTCCGACGGCGCATGGCTCAAGCTGCTGGAAGATCGGGGCGTACCCTACGTGCCGCTGCAACCGAGCAACTGTGGCTTTGAGGTGTCGGCCTGGAGCGAGTTGATGGTCAGCAAATTCGCCGGCGCGCCGTTGAAAAACGTCGCCATCGGCTTGGGGGACGACAAACCGCGGCTGGGCGAATGCGTAATCACCGCCACCGGCATCGAAGGCAGCCTGATCTACGCACTGTCGGCGCCGATTCGGGAAGCGATCAACCGCGACGGCGCGGCCACCGTGCATATCGATTTGCTGCCGAGCAAGGCGCTGGATAAGGTCCAGGCCGCCCTGGCCAAGCCGCGCGGTTCACGCTCGATAAGCAAGCATTTGCACAGTCAGCTGGGGCTGGATGGCGTGAAAGCCGCGCTGCTGCGCGAGTTGACGCCAGCCGAGCATTTCCAGGATCCCGCGCAATTGGCGGTGGATATCAAGGCGTTGCCACTGACGCTGGTGAAAACCCGGCCCATGGATGAAGCGATCAGCACAGCCGGCGGCGTGCCGTTCGAAGCACTGGACGAACGCTTGATGCTTAAGCAATTGCCGGGGGTGTTTTGTGCCGGTGAGATGCTGGATTGGGAGGCGCCGACGGGCGGGTATTTGCTGACGGGGTGCTTTGCCAGTGGTCGGGCAGCTGGGCGGGGCGTGTTGGAATGGCTTAATCGTTGAGATGTGTGGTGGGTTTGAAACCCCATCGGGGGCAAGCCCCCTCCCACAATTTGACTGTATTCACAAATCAAAAATGTGGGAGGGGGCTTGCCCCCGATAAGGCCATCAGCCACACCAAAAAATCACTTCTTCTTACGCGGCCCGGTATTGAATACCGGCACCTTACGCACCGGCTTGATCGAAGGCTCCGACGGTGCGACATCACCACTGTCCACCCACTTGCCCAAATTGCGCTTGCCGCCACCACCGGACGCCTTGGGCTTCTTCGGTTTTTTCGGCTTCTTCACCACCTGACCGCTGGCGTCGGTTTCGGGCACGCGGTGCTCCGGCTCGAACTCCGGCTCGGTTTTGCGCGTGAGGGTCTGACGGGTCAGCATCTCGATGGCCGACAGCATGTTCACTTCATCGGCGCACACCAGGGAAATCGCCTCGCCGGTGTTGCCTGCGCGGCCGGTGCGGCCGATGCGGTGGATGTAGTCCTCGGCCACGATCGGCAAGTCGAAGTTGACCACCAGCGGCAGGTCTTCGATGTCCAGGCCACGGGCCGCCACATCGGTGGCCACCAGAATCTGCACATCGCTGGACTTGAAGCGGTCCAGCGCGCGTTGGCGCGTAGCCTGGGGTTTGTCGCCATGGATGCCATCGGCGTTCACGCCCAGGCCCTGCAACTTGTCCACCAGTGCGTCCACGCCGTTGCGGGTCTTGGCAAACACCAGCACCTGCTTCCAGCGGCCTTTGCGCATCAGGTGCACAAACAGCTCCGGCTTGCGCTTCTTGTCCACCGGCACCACCCACTGCTTGACGGTGTTGGCCGCCACGTTGCGCGGGCTGACTTCGATGCTCAGCGGGTCGTTAAGCATTTGCCCGGCCAGCAGGCGGATATCATCGGAGAAGGTCGCCGAGAACAGCAGGGTCTGGCGCTTCTTCGGCAGCATGCGGTAGATGTTCGCCAGTTCTTCGGAGAAGCCCAGGTCGAGCATGCGGTCGGCCTCATCCAGCACCAGGGTTTGCAACTGGTTGAGTTTCAGCGCGTTCTGGCGGAACAGGTCGATCAGGCGGCCCGGTGTGGCGACCAGGATGTCGACGCCCTTGCGCAGCTTCATCATTTGCGGGTTGATGCTCACGCCGCCGTACACCGCGTAGGTGGTCAGCGGCAGGTGTTGCGCATATTCGGCGACGCTGGCGTGAACCTGCTCGGCCAGCTCGCGGGTCGGGCACAGGATCAGCGCGCGTGCCGAGTTGGCGGCGACTTTCGGCCCTTCCATGGTCAGCAATTGCAGCAACGGCACGGCGAAGCCGGCGGTCTTGCCGGTGCCGGTCTGGGCGGCGGCCATCAGGTCGCGACCGGCCAGCACCGCCGGAATGGCTTGCGCCTGCACCGGCGTCGGGGTCTGGTAGCCGAGCGTCTCAAGGGCGCGCAGCAAGGGTTCGATCAGGCCAAGGGTGGCGAAAGTCATGTAGTTACCGTAGGAAAAATCAACGCAAGGTCGCAATGCGCGGCAGTTTACCTTATTTCCGGCTTGGGCTTGCGCCACTGGGGCAGGCTGATCAACAGCACCGCGCTGATAATCACCAGCATCGCCAAGGCTTCTTCCAGGCCGATGCTCTCACCGACGAACACAATCCCCAGCAACACCGCCACCGCCGGGTTGACGTAGGCGTAACTGGTCGCCGCCGCCGGGCGTACGTGCTTGAGCAGGTACATGTAGGCGTTGAACGCGATGATCGAGCCGAACACGGTCAGGTAGGCCAGGGCCAGCCAGCCTTCCAGCGGCGGCAGGGCTTGCAGGTGTTCGCCGGACAGCGCACTGCCGAGCAGCAGCGCTACACCGGCCACCAGCATTTCCGCGGCACTGGCCATGGCGCCCTGGGGCAATGGCAACTGCCGGCTCCACACCGAACCGAACGCCCACGAAGCCGCCGCAAACAGCAACAACGCGGCCCCTATCGGACTCGATTGCAGGGTGCTGCCCATGTTGAGCATGGCGATGCCGACGATCCCCAGGATCACCCCGGCCCATTCCAGCCGCGTATTGCGCGCGCCCCAGAAGTACCCGCACAGCAGGGTGAACAGCGGCACCGTCGCCACCGCCAGCGCCGCCACCCCGGACGACACGCCGGTGTGCTCGGCCACGCTGACGCCGCCATTGCCGAAGGTGAGCAGCAAAATGCCGATCATCCCGGCGGCTTTCCATTGCTTCCAAGTCGGCGCCGGCACCCCACGCCATCTGAGGTAGCCATACATCAACGCCCCCGCCGTGCAAAACCGAATCCCCGCTAGCAACAGCGGCGGCCAATATTCGACGCCGATGCGGATCACCAGGTAGGTGGAACCCCAGATCACATATAAGGCAAAGAAGGCAGCGATCAACGGTAAGGGAAAGCGACGTGGGCCAGGCATGGGGCGGCTCTATGACGGAAACGGGAGGCTTATTCTAGAAAGGCAGGCGGATAAAAATAAGTTACAAAACCTGTTTAAACGGCCCATACACTTTTCAAAACAGGGTTATGGGGGCTATAAGCTTTGTTTTCGAAAGCAACCGGTGATTGGAGCCTTTCTATGGACAAATACGACCGCATGCTCCTCAACGCCCTGCTTGAAGACGGCCGCGCGTCCTACGCACAACTGGCGCGCATCGTTAACCTCTCCGCCCCCGCCGTGGCCGAACGCGTGGCCAAGCTGGAGGCCAGCGGGGTAATCACCGGCTATCAGGCCAAGGTGGACCTGTCCAAAGTGGGCTTACCGATTCAATGCGTGATTGAACTGCGCCTGACCCACCACGGTAATCAAAAGGTCTACGACGCCCTCGCCGAAATCCCCGAACTGACCGAGTGCCACCGCGTCACCGGCGACCCCTGCGTGATCATGCAGGCGGCGGTGGGGTCGATGCAGGAGCTGGAAAACTTGATCAACCGGATTGCAAAGTTTGGGTTCAGCAAGACCTCGATCATCCTATCGAGCGCGATAGAACGGCGAGTGCCGTTGGGGCAGTTGGAGGGCAACGGGAAAACGCTTGGCTGATAGATCGCCATCGGGGGCAAGCCCCCTCCCACAGTTTTGACCGCGTTGACTGCGCAATCCGAAGGTAAACACAGATCCAATGTGGGAGGGGGCTTGCCCCCGATAGCGGTAGACCGGTCAGCTAATCCGTGACTGACACACCACAATCGGGGCAAGCCCTCTCCCACATTTCCAGCAGCGTTGTTCTGTCAGAACCCGCGATGTTTCTTCAGATGCTCATTGATCTTCGCCGCCGGCACTTTCTGCAAGGTGCATAGCAGGTCGTGGGACAGTTCGCGCAAGCCGTGAGTCCCGCGCAACTCCTTGGCCAAATGCGCCGTCAGGTTGGCGGCCATTTCCGCGTCCGCCAATGCCCGGTGAGCCTTGCCGGTGTGAGGCAGTTGAGCGAAAGCATTCAAGGTGCCGAGCTTATGGTTGGGGGCCGAGGGCATCAGGCGGCGGGCCAGTAGCAGGGAGCAGGCGAATTTCTGCAGGCGGGTGCGGCGGATCAGGCCCAGTTCGAAGTCCCAGAACTTCTGGTCGAACGCGGCGTTGTGCGCCAGCAGCGGCGTGGTGCCGACGAACTCGTTGACTTCGTTCATCACCCGCTCGGCCGGTGGCGCGCTGCGCAACATGGCGTTGCTGATGCCGGTCAGTTGTTCGATAAAGCCCGGCACGCGCACGCCAGCATTCATCAGGCTCTGGTAGCGGTCGACGATCTGCCCACGCTCAAGGATGACCACGGCAATTTCCGTGGCCCGGCAATGGCTGCTCGGGGTGATGCCGGTGGTTTCAAAGTCGATGACCGCTATACGTTCCAAACCTGTTCCTACTCCGTCAAAACAACTATTTGAGCAGCAACGCGCCTTCGATCGGCACGTAGCGGCTGGCGGCGCGTATCAATGAATTGGCCGTAAGCCCCGGTACGCCATAAGCCACAGCTTCAACGCCATGTTTGTGGATGATGCGTTCGAGCAGCATGTCGAAATCGCCGTCGCCGGAGGCCAGCACCACTTCGTCGACGTGGTCGGCGGCGTCCATGATGTCGAGGGTGATGCCCACGTCCCAGTCGCCCTTGGCCGAGCCGTCGCTGCGCTGGATATACGGCTTGAGCTTTACCGTGAACCCCAGGTTGCGCAGGATCTGCTGGAACTGCTGCTGCTTGCTGTCGCCCCGGTCGATGGCATAGGCGTACGCCTCGACGATCTGCCCGCGCGAGCTGATATCAGCCCACAGGGCGGCGTAATTGAAGTGGCAGCCATAAGCCTGGCGCACGGTGTAATAGAGGTTTTGTACATCGGCGAACACTGCAATTTTCTTCACCGCACTTCCCCATGACAGCCATTTGGACCCGGCATACGGGGGTCCGCAAAGGCGCCAGTATGCCAGCCAGCGGGAAGTTTCCGGGAAAAAATCAGACCGGGGCGCTATGCCGCCCCGGTCTGGCTATGTTCAGACGAAGGAATCGTCGTCGCCGAAGGAGGATGAATCGTCGGAATAATCGCTGTCGGCAAAGCTGTCGGCATTGTTGCTGCCCCAACTGTCATCGCCGGCGTATTTCTGGTCATCGCTGCCCCAACCGCCTTGATCGCTGGCCGGCGCCGGTTGTTCGATGATTTCCTCCACCACCTGCGGTTGCGAGTTGTGGTGGAACAGGCTGCTGATGCCCTCGGCCAGTAACACACCACCGGCCACGCCGGCGGCGGTTTTCATGGCGCCGCCAAGGAAGCCGCTGCCCATGGGCGCGGCAGGCGCTTGGGGTGGTTGCTGATAGTTCTGTTGTGGCGCGGGCTGGCTAAAGGAAGGCCGCGCCGGTTCGCGCCAACCGCCGCCCGTGGAGGCCGGAGCGCTCTGGGTCGGTTGTGCGTCGCGGGAGCCGCCGCCAAAGATGCTCGACAGGAAACCGCCACCGCTGGAGGCCGCAGGTTGCGCGGATTTGGCACGCTGCAACTCTTCCTGCAACTGCTGGATCTGCTGCGCCTGTTGCTTGTTCTGCGCGTCGAGGCTCTGGAGTGCGTGTTCCTGCACCAGAATCGACTGGGTCATGTAGTACCCGGCGGCCGGTTGGCGAGTCATGTGCTCCTTGATCCGCGCTTCGGCCTGGGCGTCGCGGGGGGCTGAGTCCGTTTCGGCTTGCTGCAACCGTGAAAACAGTCCATCGATCAGGGTTTGCTCTTCGCTGTTCATGGCGACCTCGTTAGATTGCCGGTAGAAATCATGGTCCTGACCTTGATCAGGCCAGGTGCGTGCTAGTTATGGGGCTGTTACCAATTGTTTCAATGGTCTTTACTCAAGGTTTACGTTTGCGCCCCTGCGATGCTGATCGGTTAAAGTGTCGCCCTTGTTTACAGGCCTGCGATGAACCTGATGAATCCGTTAGACGTACTGCGCGACTCCTTCCGTTTTACCCAGCGCAATCTGGGCGCCATCGTTCAGTTGTGCCTGCCCTTGGTGATTCTTGAAGCGGTGCTGCAACAAGTGCTCGACCATACGCTGGGGGCGGATGCCTTCCCCGGTTACAGCGTGGTGGTGGGGCTGCTGGTGTACCCGTTGTACACCGGCGCCCTGATCCTGTTCCTCGATGCCCGCACCCGTGGCGAGGCGCCGCGTACCCGCGATGTGTGGGCGATGGCGCTGACCCTGTGGCCGCGTTTCGCGCTGCTGACGGCGATGAGTACGCTGCTGATACTGCTGGGGCTGTCACTGTATTTTCTGCCGGGGCTGTGGCTGATGGTGGTGCTGGCGTTCGCCGAATACCTGTTGGTGCTGCGCGACATGCCGGCACTGGAGGCGATGAAGGAAAGTTTTCGTCTGACGCGCGGCCACTTCTGGCGCATCCTGGTGTGCCTGCTGTGTGTGATGACGCCGCTGTGGCTGCTCAAGGGCGTAAGCGTCGCGGCGTATCCCGAACCCGCGCCATTGCTGGGGGTATTGATCGACAGCGCCCACAGCTTCCTGCAATTGTTCACCAGTGTGGTGCTGTTCCGTTTATTCATGCTGATCGGTGGCGACGCCGACGCACGGTGATATGCTCCCCGCCACTCCTGACACGCCATAAGCCGAGCCGATGACCCGTTTATTGCGCATCACCTTGCTGGGCCTGTTGTTGATCGCGGGCCTGTTGACCGCGTTGATCTACAGCCTGACCTGGCGCCCCGAGCCCAAGCAGACCCTGCCCGTCAGCTGCGTGGCGCCACGTGCGCCGACCCTGTTGCCCGGGCAGGCGCTCAAAGTGATGACGTGGAACGTGCAATACCTGGCCGGCAAGAACTACGTGTTCTGGTATGACACCCCCGACGGCAGCGGCCCGGATGAGCGCCCCACCGTAGAAGACATGGCCGCCAGCCTCGACGAAGTGGCGCGGGTGATCCGCGACGAACAACCCGACATCCTGCTGTTGCAGGAACTCGACGAAAACGCCAAGCCCTCCCATTACCAGGATCAACTCGCGTTGCTGCAAGAGCGCTTGGTGGACCTCTACCCGTGCAGCGCCCAGACGTTCGACTGGAAGGCCGATTTCGTGCCCGACCGGCATATCTTCGGCAGCGTCGGCCGCAAGCTCGCCACCCTCAGCCGCTACCAGATCGAACACGCCGAGCGCCTGCAACTGCCGGCGCCCGATGCCGGCTTGATCAGCCGCCAGTTCCAGCCCAAGCCGGCTCTGCTGCTGACGTATTTACCCCTAAGCGACGGCGGCCAACTGGCGGTACTGAACACGCGCCTTAGCGCCGACATGCCGGGACGCAGCGTCGCACAGGAACAGGTGCAGGCCACGGTCAAGCTGCTGGATAAATTCGAGGGGCGTGGCACGCCGTGGTTGATCGGCGGCGATTTCAACCTGCTGCCGCTGGGGCAATTCCTGCGCCTGGACGCCAGCAAACGCGGGCAATATTCGCCGGACAGCGAACTGCATCTGCTGTGGGATAAATACCCGATGATCCCCAGCAACAGCCAGTCCAGCGGCATCGACCGCGAGAAGTGGCTGACCTACTTCCCCAATGACCCAAGCATCGATGGCCCGGATCGCACCGTCGATTACCTGTTCTACAGCCCTCGTATCAAGCGGGTGGAGGCCAAGGTGCGGCAGGAGGATACGTTGCGCATTTCCAACCATTTGCCGGTGATTGCCCGCTTCCTGCTGCCCGCCGCGCAATAACTGTGGGAGGGGGCTTGCCCCCGATGGCGGTATGTCAGTCAGCTCTCTAACTGGTCCACCGCTACCGGGGGCAAGCCCCCTCCAACATTTGGAGGCTTAGGGTTACGACTTTCGGGGTTTGATCCGCGCGGTCGGCTCGGCTATCAGCGGATCATCCGGCCAGTAATGCTTGGGATAACGCCCCTTCAGATCCTTCTTCACCTCGGCATAGGTACTGCGCCAGAAGTTCGCCAGGTCCTGAGTCACTTGCACCGGGCGTCTTGCCGGGGACAACAGGTGCAGCTTCACCACTTGGCGCCCGCCGGCGATGCGCGGGGTGTCGGCCAGGCCGAATAATTCCTGCAAACGCACCGCCAGAATCGGCGGCTGCTCGCTGTAGTCCAAGCGCACCGATGAGCCCGAGGGGACTTTGATGTGCTGCGGCGCCAGTTCATCGAGGCGCTGGGGCAGCGGCCAGGGCAGCAGGTTGTGCAGGTAGCTGGAGATATCCAGGTTAGCGAAGTGGCTCAGGCGCGAGACTTTACCCAGGTAGGGCATCAGCCAGTGCTCCAGGCCGGCCAGCAACGCGCTGTCACTGAGGTCGGGCCATTCGCTGGTTTTGCCGGCGTCCAACTGGCGCAGCAGCATCACGCGGGATTGCCATTGGCGCAGTTCCGGGGTCCAGGGTAATAGCTCCAGACCTTTGCGCCGCACCAGGTTGACCAAAGCCTGGCTGCGTGCAGCTTCGTCGAGGCCGGCCAGCGGTTCGCGGCTGAGTACCAGTTCGCCGACTTTGCGCTGACGCTCGGCGCGCAGTACGCCTTCGCGTTCGTCCCAATCCAGTTGATCGACGTTGCGGACTTGTTCGGCGAGCACCGTGTCGAACAACGTCGGATCGAAATCCGCCGCCAGGTAGATGCGTTCTTCGCGCTGGCCCTGACGGCTACCCAGGTCGGCGATTACCAACCACGGCTGTTTCATCAGGCTGTCAGCCTCCGCGAATAGCGCCGCGCGACCGTTGGCCAAGCGGTATTCGGCTCCGCCTGGGCGGCGTTGCTGGGCCACGCGATCCGGGTAAGCCAGCGCCAGCAAGGCGCCGAGCCAGCGCGGGTGATCGGGATCGGCCACCGCTTGGGTCGGCTTGCCGCGCAGATACCCGCGGTATTGCCGCGCCAGTTGCTTGGCCCGCTGCACGCCACCTTGGCTGCCGCGCGCGCGCTCCTCGCCGGACAACAACGCCAGACGGCTATGCAGGTCCGCACCGCCACCGCGCACGATATCGCGCTCGCCCAACAGCGCAGCGACGTCACACGCGGTCGCCGCCAGCCCCAGGTCCTGCCCGCGCAGCAGCAAATGGGCGATGCGCGGATGGGCCGGCAATTCGGCCATTTTCTGGCCGTGGGCGGTAAGCGTGTCGTCATTCAATGCCCCCAGACGCACCAGCAAGTCCTGGGCCTGGGCATAGGCCGCGCTCGGCGGTGCATCCAGCCACACCAGTTGGTTCGGCGTCACGCCCCAGCGCGCCAACTGCAGGGCCAGACCGGCGAGGTCGGCGGCGAGAATCTCCGCGCTGCCATACGCGGCCAGGCCTTCATGCTGGTCTTCGGACCACAACCGATAACACACCCCCGGCTCCAGGCGCCCGGCCCGGCCGGCGCGCTGGGTCGCACTGGCGCGGGAGATGCGTTGGGTGTCGAGGCGGGTCATGCCGCTGCCGGGGTCGAAACGCGGCACTCGCGCCAGCCCGGCGTCAATCACTACACGCACGCCATTGATGGTCAGGCTGGTCTCGGCGATGTTGGTGGCCAGGACCACCTTGCGTTTGCCGGGCGGCGCAGGGTCGATAGCGGCGCGCTGGGCGTTGAGGTCCAGCTCGCCGTGCAGCGGGCACAGCAACACGTCGGGGCGATCACCCAGGGCGTCGGCGAGTTGCTGGTTGACCCGACGAATCTCCGCCTGGCCCGGCAAGAACACCAACACGCTGCCGGTTTCGTCATGCAGGGCTTCAAGGATGGTTTGCACCACGCGCGGTTCGATAAATTCACCGGGCTGGTACGGCCGCCCCCAGCGCATCTGCACCGGGAACATGCGCCCTTCGCTGCGCAGGATCGGTGCGTCGCCCAGCAAACCGGCCAGGCGCTCGCCTTCGAGGGTGGCGGACATCAACAGGATTTTCAGCGGCTGCTCATCGCGAAACAGCTCACGACCGTTCAGGCTCAGGGCCAGGGCCAGGTCGGCGTCGAGACTGCGCTCGTGAAATTCATCGAAGATCAGCAGGCCCACGCCCTCCAGCGCCGGGTCGTCCTGCAAGCGCCGCGTGAGAATACCTTCGGTGACCACTTCGATACGCGTGTTGGGGCCGACCTTGCTGTCGAGGCGGATGCGATAGCCGACGGTGTCGCCAACCTTTTCCCCCAGTTCGCTGGCCAGGCGTTCGGCGGCGGCGCGGGCGGCCAGGCGCCGCGGTTCGAGCATCAGGATGGTCTGCCCGGCCAGCCACGTTTCATTTAATAAGGCCAAGGGCACGCGGGTGGTTTTACCGGCGCCGGGCGGTGCTTCGAGCACGGCTTCATGGCGATTGGCCAAAGCGTCACGCAGGGCGGGTAAAACATCATCGATGGGCAACGAATTCATACTGGCTCCAAAGCAGAGCGGCGAGTATAACGGCGAACTGCCGGATGCCGACGCTGGTCTCAAGGCCGGTGTTATATAGTCGCGTATCAACCCTGTTGAGGAGCTTGTCCATGCGTATCGCTTCCCGTGTCATCGGCGGTGTTTTAGCCGTCACCCTGCTCAGCCAATTGACCGCCTGCGGTTCGATCTTCTACCCCGACCGCCGTGGTCAGATCGACGGCAAGATCGACCCGGCCATTGCCGCGCTCGATGCCGTGGGCCTGCTGTTTTATGTGATCCCCGGCCTGATCGCCTTCGGCGTCGACTTCGCCACGGGCGCGATCTATTTCGAACCGGGCAAGACTGCCCAGGTCGCCCCGGAAAAACTCCACGAAGCCATCGGCGCCGACGGCCAGGTCGACAACGCCAAACTGCAAAGCATCATCCAGAAAGAAACCGGCCACAGCCTGCCGCTGGACGACCCGCGCCTGATCCAGTTCAAGGGCAGCGTGCAGCAACTTGCCGCCCTCGGCCTGCAACCCGCCGCGTAAGGACTGCCCATGATCAGCAGTCCCGAACACGCCCGCCTGTTGCGCCTGGCGACCCGTGCGTCAGTGGCGGTCGCCTGTGTATTGATTGTTACCAAGGCTATCGCCTGGTGGTTCAGCGGCTCGGTGAGCATGCTCGCGGGCTTGACCGACTCGTTGCTGGACGGCGTGACGTCGCTGCTGAACCTACTCGCAGTCCATTACGCGCTGCGGCCGGCCGACGACGATCACCGCTATGGGCATGGCAAGGCGGAATCGCTGTCGGGCATGGCCCAGGCGCTGTTTATCAGTGGCAGTGCGGTGCTGATTGCATTGCAGGCTTATGAACGCTTGCAGCATCCGGAACCGGTAGGGGCGCCGTGGCTGAGCATCGGTGTGATCGTGTTCTCTCTGCTGCTGACCGTGGGGTTGCTGACGTTGCAACACCGGGTGGTCCGCGAAACCGGCTCCAACGCGGTGCGCGCCGACTCATTGCACTACCGCTCGGACTTGCTGCTCAACGGCAGCATCCTGCTGGCGTTGGTGCTGGCGGCCATGGGCTGGCATCAGGTGGATGCCTGGTTCGGCCTGGGGATTGCGGCGTACATTTTGTGGAGCGCGATCCATATCGCCCGGGAAAGCTTTGCGGTGCTGATGGACGAGGAATTGCCGCCGGAGGTCAGCCAGCACATGCTGGAACTGGCCCGTGGCGTGCCCGGCGTGCTGGGCGCCCATGACCTGCGCACGCGGGTATCGGGCAACCATTGGTTTGTGCAGTTGCACCTGGAACTGCCGGGGGATCTGAGCCTGTCAGTAGCTCACGGCATCAGCGACCAGGCCGCCGACGCCATTCACGCCGCCTACCCGCGCGCCGAAGTGTTGGTACACGCCGACCCGCAGGAAGTGGTCACAGGCGCCAAGGATTAGTACTGCACCTGATAGCCGCGACTGCTCAGGCAGTTGCCTTGGGCCTGGCGGTAGGTCTGCACCACCGCCGGGTCGGGGGCGTAGGTGACGGCCTGGGGGTCGAAGCCGCTTTGCTGCACCGCCCAGCGATAACAGTCATAACCGTCCTGTTGCACCTGGGCCGGTGATTGGCCATTGGCGGGATAGGCCACCACGTCATAACCATTGCCCTGGGGCGCAGGCTGCGGCGCGGGAACCGCTGCCGGCGGCTGCACCACCACGTATTGCTGGGTGCTTTCTTCGTAGGCGTAATAAGCGCCGGCGGCGAGGAACAGCAGCGAACCGCCGACCCACACTTCCCGCGCATAGTCCGGCAGGTAATGCACGCGGATGCCATACGGCGGCGCAACCACCACGTAGCGTGGGCCTTGGGGGCGATACCAGTAACCGCCGGAGAAGAAGTAGTCCTGGCCGCGATAGGGCACGCGGTAGTTGCGGTCGGGGAAGCGGTCCACCACATAACCCGGACGGTACTGCGGGCCGGGGCCCCAGCCATTACCGTGACCATCGGGGCGGCCAGGCCAGCGATGGTCATCCGGATGCCCGTTGTAGCCGGGGCGCGAACCGGGGCCGCCGGCCTCCCAATGGCGGTTGTCGTCGCTGCGTCGAGGTATGTCACGGTAGTAACCCTGGCGCGGCTCCTGGGTCTGGCGCACGGTATCGGGGCGCCCCTGGATCGGCAGGTTATTCGACGGCTGCGGCGCCGGGCGCGCCTGCTCATTGCCTTGTGGCCGCGCCTGCCATTGACCGCTGCCATTCGGGCCGCCGCGGTCAAAATGCTCGTTCTGCGGGCGTGGTTGAGGGTTCTCGGGACGCGGTGGACTGTTCTCCGGCCGCCGCCCGCCCTCAGGGCCTCGCTCATGCTGCCCACCGCCCTGCGGCCCTTGGCCTTCGCGAGGTACGTTATCGCGCTCGTCGGCCAATACCTGCGTGCCGACACCGACCACCAGCAAACCAACACCTGCCAAACGCCAGATGCGCTTCATGCTTTTCCTCACTGCGATTCAGGGCTTGAACATGAGACTGGGAAAGCCTCGCCCGGTTCTGAGACAGGTTATCAGTCACGAGAACAATTTTCTTAAGGCAAAAGAAAAGGGGCGACCCGTCGGCCACCCCTTGAGAATTTCGTCCTGGCTCAACGCTTTTGACGTTGGCTCACCTCACGCCGTCTTGTGGACAGTGTGCAGCCTGGAGGCCGGCTCAACCCTGCTGGGGTGGCGGCCGCAGCGGGCCTGATTGGGCGAGCTGCAGTGGACTGTTGTCCAGGCGGTGATTCTGTTGCTAACGATACGCGCCAGCGCCCGACAGATGATTGCGAAGATTGCGTCAATAAACAGTGCTTGCGCAATTTTTAACCCTTCATAGATAATTCGCCGCAATAGTTACGACAAAGGCCAACCCAATGAGCAAGCTTGACCGATATGACCTGAGTATTTTGGCTGAATTGCAGCGCGATGCGCGGATCTCCAACCAGGAGTTGGCCGAACGCATCGGCCTGTCGCCGTCGCCGTGCTCGCGCCGGGTCAAGCAGTTGGAAGACGATGGCTACATCGCGCGCCAGGTCGCCCTGCTCGACCGCAAGATGCTCGGCCTGAGCCTGACCGCGTACGTGCTGATCGGCATGGACCGCCACACCCCCGAACGTTTCGAAAACTTCGAAGCCGCCATCCGCACCCTGCCCCAGGTACTGGAATGCAGCCTGGTCACCGGCATGGATGCGGACTATCAGTTGAAGGTGGTGGTGCCGGACATGGATCACTATCAGAAATTGCTGCTAGGGCACTTAACCCGTATTGAAGGCGTAACCAGCGTACGTTCAAGCTTTGTACTCAACCAAGTGCTCAACAGCACAGAGCTGCCACTGACCCACCTACGCACCTAAGGTCAATGAAGATCAAATGTGGGAGGGGGCTTGCCCCCGATAGCAATACTTCAGTCAGCTTATCCATAGCTGACCCCCCCCACATTTTGATTGCACTTCGATCCAGGTCAATGTTGCGCTTGTGACACTGCCCTATACTCGCCGCCTGCCCCGTTGGAAGAGCCCATGAACAACATCGACCCCGCCCTGTTTGAAGAATGGATGATGACCGGCCTGGTCACGATTCTGATTATTTTCATGGGCTTTATCGTCTGGGACCTGGCGAAGAAATCCAAGGCCGGACGCTTCGGCTCGTTCATCCTGTTCTTCGTGCTGGGCCTGGGCGTGGCGGCGTTTATCATCAAGAGCGTGGTGATTGGCCTGATCGAATCCGGCGCTTTATAAACGCGCCGGGACTTCCTTCCATTGGCCTTGGTCCAGGCCGTCGATTGTCCAATCGCCAATGCGCACCCGCACTAGCCGCAGGGTCGGCAAGCCCACGGCGGCGGTCATGCGCCGCACTTGGCGGTTACGCCCTTCTCGAATCACCAGTTCAAGCCAGTACGTCGGGATGTTTTTGCGAAAGCGTACCGGTGGGTTGCGTGGCCATAACGCGGGCTCGTCCAAGCGCCGAGCCTCGGCGGGCAGGGTTTTGCCGTCGTTGAGTTCTACCCCATCGCGCAGGCGTTGCAGCAATTCTTCCGTGGGTTCGCCCTCCACCTGCACCCAGTAGGTTTTCGCCAACTTGTGCTTAGGGTCGGCAATGCGCGCCTGCAACTGGCCATCGTTGGTCAGCAGCAGCAAGCCTTCGCTGTCACGGTCCAGACGGCCCGCCGGGTAGATGCCGGGAATGTCGATGAAGTCCTTGAGCGTCGCGCGCCCGCCTTCGTCGCTGAACTGGGTCAGCACGTCGAATGGTTTATTGAACAGGATCAACTTCGGCTCGGCCGGCGGCGCCTTGGCAACGCGACGCGCAGCGGAATACGGAGGTTTCACGCCAGGGCGGCGCGAATCGGGACGGGTGGGACGAGACATGGCAGAACAACATCTAACGGTCAGGACCGACAATGCTAGTGGCCTGACCGTTAAATGACCATCCCAACCGCTTAGCGGAACGGCGGCTCGTCGAAGCTGCGCAGTTTGCGCGAGTGCAGCGAGTTGAGTTCGTTGCGCAGCAGGTCCACCGCTTCGATGCCAATCTTCAAGTGCTGGCTCACTGCGCGCTCATAGAACGCGTTGGCCGAACCAGGCAATTTGATTTCACTGTGCAGCGGTTTATCCGATACACACAGCAACGTGCCGTACGGCACCCGCAAGCGATAGCCCTGGGCGGCGATGGTGCCGCTTTCCATGTCCACGGCCACGGCGCGGGACAGGTTGATCAGCGGCCGCTCCTGGGCCCAGCGCAGCTCCCAGTTGCGATCGTCGTAAGTCAGCACGGTGCCGGTGCGCAGGCGTTTTTTCAGCTGTTCGCCTTTTTCACCGGTAACGTGGGCCGCCGCTTGCTGGAGCGCCAGTTGTACTTCGGCCAGGGCCGGGATCGGGATATTTGGCGGCACCACACGGTCGAGAATGCCATCGCGACGCATATAAGCGTGGGCCAGGACATAGTCACCGATGGTCTGGGATTGGCGCAGGCCGCCACAGTGGCCGATCATCAGCCAGCAATGCGGACGCAGCACCGCCAGGTGATCGGTGATGTTCTTGGCGTTGGACGGGCCCACGCCGATATTGACCAGGGTCACACCGTGACCATCGCTGGCCTGCAAGTGATAGGCCGGCATCTGGTAGCGGTGCCAGACCACGCCGGCGGCAATGGCCGAGGCTTCGCCGTGATCCATGCTCTTGTCGATCACCACGTTGCCCGGCAGCACCATGCGGATAAAACGTGGGTCGCTGCGCAATTGTTCCAGGCCATGCAGGATGAACTGGTCGACGTAGCGGTGATAGTTGGTCAGCAGAATCCAGGGTTGTACGTGGCGCCAGTCGCTGCCGGTGTAATGCACCAGGCGACGCAGGGAAAAGTCCACGCGGGCCGCATCGAACAGCGCCAGGGGCAGTGGGTTGGTGTTTTCCCAGTCATACAGGCCATCGGCGATACCGTCGGTGGCGGCCGACAGGTCGGTGCTCGGGAATACGCGGGCCAGAGTGGCGGCAGTCACGCCGGAGCCGGCGAGTTCATCGCCCTGCTCGACCACATACGGGTAAGGAATATTCTGTTGGCTGACGCCCACTTCCACCGTCACGGTGAAGTCGTGCATCAACGGCACCAGTTGCTCCAGCAGGTACTTACGGAACGCCGCAGGATGGGTGACGGTCACGCTGTAGGTGCCCGGCAGTTGCACCTTGGCATAGGCGCGGGTGGTCTGTGGGACTTCGCCGTGGCAGTGGTAGGTCAGGCGCAGCTCGGGGTAGCGGAACAGCGCGCGTTGCTCGGCGTCGGGTTCGACGCGGTCCTTGAGGTATTGCTTGAGGGCCTGATTGAGCGCGCCGGTAGCTCGCTCATGCAGAGCCGCCAGCCGGTCCACGGCTTCTTCGGCGGTTTTAACGACAACAAAAGCTTCGGTCACGGTAAGCATCCTGTGTTCTGACATGCAGGCCTGTATCTTGCCTGCATCCCAGCCGCACCGAAACAGTGGCGTTGGAATGCACTCAATAATGTCGGAGAGGCTTGCCCCCTCCCACCTTTGGACCGGGCTTATTCAGAAACAGAAGGCGTTGAGCGGGCGACTATCGCCGCCACATCCACACCACGCGGCAAGGCGCCATAAGCGCGGCCGGAGGAATCGCTCAAGCGGCTGGCAATAAAGCCGTCGCTGACCGCAGCATTCCCCGCCTCCAACAACAGCTTGGCCTGCAAGGCCACGGCAATGTCCTCGGTCAACTGCCGCGCACGGTATTGGATGTCCTGGGTATCCATAAAAGCTGACTTTAGCTGTTCGATATGCCGCGCCAAATGCCGGTCGCCGTGGCCATTGCCCAGTTCGATAAACAGCGTCTCCAATACGCCCGGTTCCTTGGACAGCGCACGCAGCACATCCAGGCATTGCACGTTGCCGGAGCCTTCCCACGTTGAATTCACCGGTGCCTCACGGTACAGGCGCGGCAGGATGCTGTCCTCCACATAACCGGCGCCGCCCATGCACTCGGCGGCCTCGTTGATCATGGCCGGCGCGCGTTTGCAGATCCAATACTTGCCCACCGCCGTCACCAGCCGTGCGAATTTACTCTCCTGCTCGTCATCCAAATGGTCCAACGCCCTCCCCATGCGCATGCTCAAGGCCAGGGATGCTTCACTTTCCAGGGCCAGGTCGGCCAGCACGTTTTGCATCAGCGGTTGCTCGCTGAGCACGCGGCCGCTCACCGAGCGATGGTCGCAATGATGGCTGGCCTGGGTCAGGGCCTGGCGCATCAGGGCGCTGGAGCCGACCATGCAATCGAAGCGGGTCATGGCCACCATCTCGATGATGGTCGGCACACCACGGCCTTCTTCGCCGACCATCCAGGCCAGGGCGCCGCGAAACTCCACTTCGCTGGAGGCGTTAGAACAATTGCCGAGTTTGTTTTTCAGGCGCTGGATGTAGAACTCGTTGCGGGTGTCATCCGGGCGGTGCCTGGGCAGTAGGAAACAGCTCAGGCCCTTGTCAGTCTGGGCTAGCGTGAGGAACCCATCGCACATCGGCGCGGAACAGAACCACTTGTGGCCCACCAGCTCATACGCCTGCCCAGGGCCGCCAGCGCCCACCGGATAAGCCCGGGTGGTGTTGGCGCGCACGTCGGTGCCGCCTTGCTTCTCGGTCATGGCCATGCCGAGGGTGGCACCGGCCTTGTGGGCGATGCCGACGTTGCGCGGGTCGTATTGGGTGCTGAGGATTTTCGGCAGCCAGGTCTTGGCCAAATCCGGCTGCAACCGCAACGCCGGTACGCAGGCAAAGGTCATGGTCAATGGGCAACCGCTGCCGGCTTCGGCCTGGCTGTGCAGGTAGGTCATGGCGGCGCGGGCCACATGGGCGCCGGCCTGCGGATGAGCCCAGGGCAGCGAAGGTAGGCCATGTTCGACGGCGGTGCGCATCAGCTCGTGATAGGCGGGGTGAAACTCAACCAGATCAATGCGGTGACCGTAACGGTCGTGGCTGTTGAACACCGGTTTGTGTTGATTGGCCAGAAACCCAGCCGCCATCAACGGCCCGCCGGCCAATGCGCCATAGGTATCGATGCGCGAGTGTGCCCAACCGGCGCCGAAACGTCGCGACCACTCTTGCAGGGGCAGGTCGATGCGGTACAGGTTGACGCCGTCCAGGGAGGGCGGTTGGTTGGTCACGTCGTGGGTTTCGGCAAATTGATGCAGGTTCATCACGGGCGTCCTGGAAAAAAGGCCACGCTCAGTTGAGGCCGGTTTTTTCAGTTAAGCACCGCTACCGCGCTTAAAAAAGTGACATACGCGCCGAATGCGCGGCGCTTTCACCCTCTAAAACCCCTAGCACGCAGCGCTCCATCACCGCTTGCAGCGCCTCGAAACGCACCGGTTTGGTCAAACGCTCAGTGACACCTACGCCCAGGCACCGCTCTCGCTCAGGCACATTCGACGATGTACCCAGGGCGATCACCGGCAATTCTCCCCCACCAGGCAGTGCGCGGATCTGACAGCACACAGAGAAGCTTCCTTCGGGAAGGTCCAACAGAACCGCGTCAAACGCCTGCGCTTGCAGCGCCTCCAACGCCGCAGGGCCACTGTCGACGGTTTTGACCCGATAGCCGAGCTTGAGCAGCATGCCGCGCACGGCCAGTTGACCGACGCTGTTGTCATCCACCAACAACACCGCGCAATCCTGCGGCGCTCGTTGCCGGGCCGGCGCCGGCTTGGCTTCGGACGGAACCGAGCGCACCTGCATTTCGAGCTGGAAGCGACTGCCCTTGCGGGGTTCGGAATGATGGGTAAGGCGCCCGCCGATCAGTTCGATCAATTGCCGGCAGATCGCCAGACCGATGCCCAACCCGCCGTATTCGCGGGTGGTCGAGCCATCCAGTTGGAAGAAGCGCTGATACAGCGTGGCCTCATCCAGGGAGGCAAAACCAATGCCGGTGTCAGTCACGATAAAACTCAGGTGCACGCCGCCGTCGCGGTGAGGCACTCCCACCACGCGCAGGCGTACCGAACCTTCGTGGGTGAATTTGAAGGCGTTGTCCAGCAGGCAATCCAGGCACTGAATAAGCTTGTCGACGTCCCCCTCCAGACGGTCCGGCAGCTCATCCGCCACGTCGATGGAAAACGCCAGGCCCTTGCCCTGGGCGCTGGTATTAAATTGCTGGCGCAGGCTGTCGAGCACGCCACGCAGGCTGAACACGCGGTGTTGCGCACTCAGGCGACCGGCCTGCAATTCGGTGAGGGTGAGGATGCCATTGACCATGCGCATCATGTCCCGCGCGGAGCCGGCGGCGGTCTGATGGTATTGGGTCAGATCGTGACTCAGGGGCACCGTCTGCATGAGTTCCAGGGAACCGATCACGCCGTTCATCGGCGTGCGTAGCTCGTGGGTCAGGGTGGCGAGAAACTCATCCTTGAGCCGGTTGCTGCGGGCCAATTGGGAGTTAAGCACTTCGAGCTTTTGGCTGGCATCGAACAGAATCTGCGCCTGCTGCTCGCGCATGGCATTGATGCGGTCGGCCAGGGCCAGGGACAGCAGTGCCACTTCAATCGCCGAACCGATCTGACTGGCGTACATGGTCAGGAACATATTGGGCAGATAACCCAGCACCATCAGGGTGTTGACCACCCCGCCCAGCAGGAACGCCGACCAGGCGATGATGAAGTAACGCGCCACCCTCTGCCCGCAGTACCAGGCCTTGATGGCGGCGACGAAGATGGTCACGGTGAACACCAGCGCCAGGCCCGTGGCCAGACGCAACGCCAGCGCGTAGCTGGTCATCAACGACAGCAGCATGACCACTGCCCCGCACGCCACCAGCGCCAGCAACACACGGTTGATCCAGCGACTGTGTTGAGCGGTGTGCAAAAAGCTGCGCGCGAACAGACTGCCGAACAGCGCCGACGCGCCGATCAGAAACGGTGTCGCGGCGTTCGTCCACCAAGGGTTGTTGGGCCAGAAATATTCCACCGCCGCGCCGTTGACCGACAACTGGTACAGACCGAACGAGGCGATATAGAAGATGTAATACAAGTAGCTGGTGTCGCGCACGCTGAGGTAGATGAACAGGTTATAAACCAGCATCCCCAGCAACACGCCATAGATCAGACCCAGCACATACAGGCGCAGCGGCTGCTGTTCCAGATACGCGGTGCTCGACCAGAGGGTCAGCGGCGCCTGAATCGAGCCCTCGCTCTGCACTCGCAGATAAACGGTTTTATCCTCGCCTGGGGTGAAATCCAACTTGAACAGGTAGTTGTTCTGACGGATCTCGCGACTGGCGAACGGCAACGCATCTCCAGTGCGCCTGACCAAACGATAGGTGCCCGTGCTGTCGGGCAGGTACAGGTCCAGATGGTCCAGCGGCGGGTACGCCAGCTCCAGCAGCCAGGTGCGTCGGGCCTCGGCGTTGTGGGGCACATAGTGCAGATTGAGCTTGAGCCAGAACACCGAGCGCGAATAGCCGGCGTTGAGGGTGTCCTTATCGTGGAGCTTGAATTGCGCGAGCGCGGAAGGCGCGCTGACATCGGCAATGGTGAGGGCGGCGCTCGGGTCTTCGAGCACTTGCAGGGCTCGGCCCAGGGGCAGGCTTCGGGTGTCCTGGTTGAACTCAATGGCGCTGGCGAGCATCGGCAGCCCGCACAACAATAGAATCAGCAAATAGCGCATAGAGCCCCAGCGTGGCCTGTCCGGTTATATCAAAAGCCCCCCATTCCTTTTGAGAAGACGTACACCGGCGGTACAGATAAGTTGTTTGAATCCACTCTAGCATAGCCGTTGCAGGCCATTGGACACCATTGAAATAATTTTTTGAAAGGCTCTAGATCAAGGCTTTCAGCGCTGTTTTTCAGGGTTTCAGGCAGCAAAAGAAACTCGCCGGGTGCGACAACATTCAGCCACCGCCCGAAGGCCACGCAAAAAGCGTTTGGTGGTAAGCTCGCCCACCATGAATATCTACAGCTCTCGCCCTGTTGTCCTCTGTCTCTCCGGCCATGATCCCAGTGGTGGCGCCGGCTTGCAGGCAGATATCGAAGCCCTGCTCGCCCAGGGTTGCCATGCGGCTCCGGCCGTCACCGCGCTGACCGTGCAGAACACGGTGAACGTCAGCGACTTCCGCGTGCTCGACCGCGAGTGGGTGCTGGCCCAGGCCAACGCCGTGCTCAGCGACTCCGAGGTGGCGGCGGTCAAGCTGGGCATGCTCGGCTCCACCGCGATGGTCGACACCGTAGTCGAGCTGCTGCAGGCGCACCCGCACCTGCCGGTGGTCTGCGACCCAGTGCTGCGCGCCGGCGGCGGCGGTAGCCTGGGCAAGGACGAAGTGGGCTACGCGATGCGTGAGCGGTTGTTGCCGCTGTCGCTGATCGCCACGCCGAACCTGCCCGAGGCACGTATCCTCGCCGAACTGCCCGAAGGCACGGCGGACGAGTGCGCCGACAAGCTGCTGCCGTTTATCAAACACCTGTTGATCACCGGTGGTCATGGCGACGAGCATGAAGTGCACAACCGCCTGTATAGCCGCGACGGCACGCGCCAGACCTTCACCTGTCAGCGCCTGCCGGGCAGCTATCACGGTTCGGGCTGCACGCTGGCCAGCGCTTTGGCCGGGCGTCTCGCCCAGGGCGAGGGCCTGGTCAGCGCCGTGCAATCGGCCCTCAACTACACTTGGCGCACGTTGCGTGACGCCGAACAACTCGGCCAGGGCCAGTTCGTACCGCGCCGGCTGCCGCTGGATTTCTGCTCGTAGGCGCCTGCTCGCCACTTCAAGGGACATGCCCGATGAAATTACGTGGCCTTTACGCCATAACCGACGGCCAACTGTTGGCCGGCAAATTCCTCGCCTACGTCGAAGCGGCGTTGGACGGTGGCGTGACCCTGCTGCAGTACCGCGACAAAAGCAGCGATGACGCGCGCCGCCTGCGCGAAGCCGAAAAGCTGCGAGAACTGTGCTCGCGCTACAAGACCCAACTGATCATCAACGACGACGCCGAACTGGCCGCGCGCCTGGGCGTCGGCGTGCACCTGGGCCAGACCGACGGCCCGCTCACCCCGGCCCGTGCGTTGCTCGGCCCCAAAGCCATTATCGGCGCCACCTGCCACAGCCAGATCGAACTGGCCGAACAGGCCGCCAAGGAAGGCGCCAGTTACGTGGCGTTTGGCCGCTTCTTCAATTCCAACACCAAGCCCGGCGCCCCGGCCGCCACGCTGGAGATGCTGGCCGAAGCGCATCAGCGCCTGCATGTGCCCATCTGCGTGATCGGCGGCATCACTCTGGAGAACGCCGAACCGCTGGTGGCCCAGGGCGCCGACCTGCTCGCCGTGGTCCACGGCCTGTTCGGTGCCGACAGCACCCAGGAAGTGACGCGCCGCGCCCGCGCCTTCAACGACCTTCTTAAATCTTCAGTTTAGAGAGCCCGCTCATGTCCCGTTCCGAAACCCTGTTTGCCAATGCCCAGAAACACATCCCCGGTGGTGTGAACTCCCCCGTGCGTGCGTTCAAAAGCGTGGGCGGCACGCCGTTGTTCTTCAAACATGCCGAAGGCGCCTACGTCACTGACGAAGACGACAAGCGCTACGTGGACTACGTGGGCTCGTGGGGCCCGATGATCCTCGGCCACAGCCATCCGGACGTGCTGGACGCCGTGCGCAAGCAGTTGGAACACGGCCTGTCCTATGGCGCGCCGACCGCCATGGAAACCGAGATGGCTGACCTGGTGTGCTCCATCGTGCCGTCGATGGAGATGGTGCGCATGGTCAGTTCCGGCACCGAAGCCACCATGAGTGCGATCCGCCTGGCTCGCGGCTTTACCGGGCGCGACAGCATCATCAAGTTCGAAGGCTGCTACCACGGCCACTCCGACAGCCTGCTGGTCAAGGCCGGGTCCGGCGCGCTGACCCAAGGCGTACCGAGCTCGGCCGGTGTGCCGGCGGCGTTCGCCAAACACACCCTGACCCTGCCCTTCAACGACATCGCTGCCGTGGAGCACATGCTCAGTGAAGTCGGCCAGGACGTGGCGTGCATCATCGTCGAGCCGGTGGCGGGCAACATGAACTGCGTACCGCCGGCGCCGGGCTTCCTCGAAGGCCTGCGCGAGCAATGCGACAAACATGGCGTGGTGCTGATCTTCGACGAGGTGATGACCGGTTTCCGCGTAGCCTTGGGCGGCGCGCAGGCGTACTACGGCGTCACGCCGGACCTGAGCACCTTCGGCAAGATCATCGGCGGCGGTATGCCGGTGGGCTGCTTCGGCGGCAAGCGCGAAATCATGCAGCACATCGCCCCGCTGGGCCCGGTGTACCAGGCCGGCACGCTGTCGGGTAACCCGCTGGCCATGGCCGCCGGCCTGACCACCCTGCGGTTGATCAGCCGTCCGGGCTTCCACGCCGAACTGACCGACTACACCACGCGCCTGCTCGACGGCCTGCAACAGCGCGCCGATGCGGCCGGTATCCCATTCGTCACCACCCAGGCCGGCGGTATGTTCGGCCTGTATTTCAGCGGCGCCGACGATATCGTCACCTTCGACGATGTGATGGGCAGCGATGCGGACCTGTTCAAGCGCTTCTTCCACCTGATGCTCGAGGGCGGCGTTTACCTGGCGCCAAGCGCGTTCGAAGCCGGTTTCACCTCCATCGCCCATGGCGACGCCGAGTTGAAACTGACCCTGGATGCCGCTGAACGCGCCTTCGCCGCTCTGAAATAAACATTTGAAACCGGTAGGCGCCACCCCAGTGGCGCCTGATGCACTACTTTGCCTACGGATATTTCCGAGTTTTTTCGAGAAATAACCTGCAATCCGGCAGATAACTTGCCCAACCAGCAGAAAAACGAGTAAAGACTTTGTAAGCAGGGGCCTGCTTATTTCATAATGCGCGCTTATTGGATCCCACGAGGATCCGCGCGCCCCGTCAGAGGTAAGTCGATTCCCATGAAACGCACCGGCCGCACCCTGGTTCTGGGCTGCCTGTTGCTCCTTCAGCCGCTGCTGGCACATGCACAAGCAGGCGGCAACTCGTTGTTAATCCCAGCGATGGGTCGTTGCACCCTCAATACCCAGCCAGACAGCCAGGCCGAAGCGCTGAGCGCGTGCCAGAAACAGGCCGACGACGGGGATGCCCAGGCGCAATACGAGTTGGGCGAGTACTACCATGACAGCAAAAACCCCGCTCGCGACCTCAACAAAGCCCTGAGCTATTTCGAAAAAGCATCGTTACAGGGCCACGCGCAGGCGCAATTCGAGCTGGGTAACATGTTCTTCCACGGTGAAGGTGTACCGGCCAATAACGTCCAGGCTTACATCGTGTTGAAAATGGCGGCGGTCAACGGCGCCGAAGACGCGCTGGACACAGCCGACGAAGTCGCCGAACACATGCAGCGCGATGAACTGGAAGTGGCTACCCAGGTACTGGGTCAGATCTTCCGCAAGTACCTGCTGGAATTGCAAAGCGCCGACGGGCGTTCGCCCTTCTCGCCCCTGCCTTGATAACTAAGGCGACAAGAGGTCTCCCTGGCGATAGGCATGTGCGCCTGCGACATGCGCGATCGTCATCCCCGCGGTCGCCATTCGCCGTATAGACCGAACGTACAAGAGCCCGGCGTACGTGCAGGCCACGTGTGTCACACGGTCTGTGATCGGATCAATGATTTCGGCCAGGATTTGCCCCGCCTCCACGTACTCCCCGACCTGCGCGCAAAACACAATCAGCCCACCCACCGGAGTCTTTACGGGCTCCACTCCCGCCAAGGGTATTGGTGGATTGAGCAAGGGCGGCATAGGTAACGCTTGGCCTTCAATGACACCGCGCTGCATCAAGAAGTTGATCATCCCTTGGCAATCCCTGCGTGCCAGCCGATGGTCGACATCGGCAACACCCCGCAACTCCACGGTCACTGCAAAACCGGGCGCACAAAAGCGCCCGTTGAACCTCTCCTGCATCTGCTCCCAAAACAACGTAAAGCACTCATCGAAAGAGTGCCCGCCAGCCTGCTTGGTCAAAAAACACGCTTCGGCGCCCAAGTAACGAGCCAACGGTTCCACTTGTGGCCAGAAATCCGGCGACAGGTACAAGTGCTGCACTGCTTCAAAATCACAATGTAAGTCCATCACCAAGTCGGCATCACAGGCCAGTGTCTGCAGGATCAAGCGCATGGAATGCAGTTGTGTGGCGGGCACTTGGCTGGCAAGCGTTCGTAGCAGAGTCGAACGGATCAAGCGCAGGTTGCTGACAGGGTCTTCGGTCAAGATGTCTTGCACACTGTCGCCGACCTGCTGGCTGACATCCAAGAACAAGCGATTGAAGTTTTCCCGACTCTCGTTATCGAAACGCCCCTGCGGCACGTCCATCAGCACCTGCTCCAGCCCCAGCGGATTGGCCACCGGCACGAGCACCACAGCGCAGCGCAACAACCCGGCGGCCTCCAACTGCGCAAGTTGCTGCTTCAGATGCCACACCACCAACATTCCCGGCAACTCATCGGCGTGCAGTGAGGCTTGGATGTAAACCTTGCCCGCCGCTGCGGTCGGGCCGTAATGAAAACTATGGATCCGCCGTACCGTACCCGGCACGGCCGCCAGCAATTCGTGCGTCTGAATTTGCATAACAGCCTCCTATCGGCCCACATCGAGAAAACGCAGCCAACGCCGTTCAGCGAGACGAAACAAACCGACCAGCGCAAAAGTAATACACAGGTAAAGGAGTGCAGCGAGGCCGAAGGATTGGAAGGTCAGAAAGGTCGCGGCATTGGCATCCCGCGCGACTTTGAGGATGTCCGGTACCGTAGCCGTGAACGCCAACGTGGTGGAATGCAGCATGAAGATCACCTCATTGCTGTAGTAGGGCAATGATCGGCGCAGTGCCGAGGGCAAAATCAAGTGCACGTATAGCTTCCACCCATCGAACCCCAAGGAGCGCGCGGCCTCGATTTCACCCCGTGGCATCGCGCGAATGGCGCCGGCCAATATTTCTGTCGTGTAAGCACCTGTATTCAGGGCGAACGCGAGCAGCGTGCAATTGAGCGCCTCGCGGAAGAACGCATCCAGGACCGGCTGTTCTCGCACGGCGGCGATGCTGTAGATGCCGGTGTAGAAGATCAGCAATTGGATATACAGCGGCGTACCGCGAAACAGGTAAGTGAAGGTACGCACCGGCCAACGCAGCCAGCACCGGGGAGAGTCCCTGGCGATGGACAATGGCAACGCCAGTATCAGCCCGAAACACAGCGAAGCGCTGGTCAGCCATAACGTCATGGCCAAACCGGTGAGTTGATGGCCGTCGGAGTAAATGAACGGCCGCCAATACGTCTGTATCAACTCAATCATCGTGACGGCTCCTGCGCACCCACGCCGTATCGACGCTCCAGCCAACGCAAGGCGAGGTTGGAAACGCTGCTGAGCAGCAGGTAGATCAGCGCCGCCAACAGCAGGAAAGGCAACAACAGTTGGCTGCCCTTGCCTGCCATCTGAGCCACTTTGATCAGATCCGCTAAACCAATGACCGACACCAGGGCCGTGGCCTTGAGTAATACCATCCAGTTATTGCCCAGCCCCGGCAGGGCGAGCCGCATCATTTGCGGGAACACCACATGCACAAACCCCTGAGTGAACGTCATACCAAGCGCCTTGGCGGCCTGGAATTGGCCGCGTGGTACAGCCAGCAAAGCCCCCCGAAAGGTTTCGGTGAAATACGCGCCGTAGATGAATCCCAACGTGAGCACGCCAGCACTCAAAGGGTCGATTTCGATGTAATCCCATCCCAAAGCGCGGGTCAGGCGGCTCAAGCCGGTTTGTGCCCCATAAAAAATCAGCAACATCAACAGCAGGTCTGGCACACCCCGTACCAGCGTGGTGTAGAGCTGCGCCCATAGGCGCAAGAGACGCAAGCCGGATAATTTGGCCGCCGCACCGAGCAAGCCCAACAGAAGTCCCAACAGCACTGATAGCAGTGCCAGTTGCAGGGTGACGCAGACGCCAAGCAGCAAAAGCGGTGCATACGCGTCCAGCGTCGAGATGAAATGAGTGAACGTGACTGGCATCGCTCGCGCCCTCGTCGACGATTGAAAGGCGGTTATTGACCGCTGTACATGTTCACACCAGGAAAATACTGGTCTTGCAGGCGCGCGTAGGTGCCATCGGCGTGCAGCGCGGCCAGCCCTTTATCCAGCAAGGTTTTCAAGGCGTGGTTGCCCTTGGCGATGCCGATGGAGCTTTTGGAGGGCATTAAATCGCTTTCAATCAACGGTCCCATGACGAACCCGGCTCCCTGAGGTAACCGCAGGAAGCCACTTTGCGCCTGCTGGGCATCTTGCAGGGAGGCGTGCAAACGCCCTGCGACCAAGTCGGCATACACCTGCTCCTGGTCGGCATACGCCACGACTCTCATGCCTTGGGTGGCGAGCACTTGGCGAGCGTAGGTTTCCTGGATACTGCCTTGCAGATAGCCAACGGCCATGCCCTTGCCCAGCTCGGTGCCTGGGCGTAAGACCATGGCCGTAGGGCTGGAAAACACTTCAGATGAAAAATCGATCACCTGCTCCCGGGCATCGGTCACGGTCATCGACGCCAGAATCGCGTCGATCTTGCCAGCGTTCAGGCTGGGGATAAGCCCGTCGAAATCGCTTTCAACCCATCGGCAACTAACGTTCAACTGTTTGCAAAGGGCATTGCCGATATCAACTTCGAAGCCGGTCAACTTTCCCGCATTGTTCTTATAAGCAAACGGGGCATAGTTAGGATCCACACCAAAACGAATAACGGTGTATTCCTTGGCAAACAGCGAAGTATTTAAAAAAAGAAGCATGAGAAGAAACAGGCATATTTTTTTCATTGTTGTATTTCTCTCGTGATTGATTAACGACGGATTGACTACACCTCGATAAAAGGAATTTCTCTACGAACAACTAAAGAATGGGCTGGCGCATCAAACTCCCGCGCATGCCGATGCCCCGAATAAACAGCCGCGGCGATGGTGCCAGGTGCCAGGCTGTCGCCAACCAAGGTGAGCGTGCCAATGCCACGCTCGTGCAGAATTTCCGGGGTGCTGGCCAACGCCTGATAAAGCGACTGCTCAGGCTCGCGCGAGGTGACCAGCAACACCGATGCGGCAGGCAGCCGGCGCGTACGCCCGGTGTAGACACACGCAACCTCCATACCTTCCGGTGCCGCATTGACCAGCGTATGGGACGGGACGATTGTGATGTTAAGTTCCAGCAAACGGCGCTGGATGCGGTGTTGCTCCAGGGTGTTGTGCGTCCACGCCGCCACATCCGCCGCCGGAGTGACGAAGACCACCTCTACACCCTGCGCCACCAACCGTTCGGCCAGCACGCTGCCCATATAATAGTGATCATCGTCAAACAGCAGCACCGGTGAAGGCGGCACTGCGCCAGCCATCAGATCGTCTGGGGTCAGCACCGGGAGGCATTCGAGGCCCGGTAATGCAACGCGCAGAGCACGGCCCAGACCGTCCCGCCGCCAGTGCGAGCCGGTGGCGATAACCACATGCTCGGCCGCGAAATCGAGTACGTCTTGGGCCTGCAGGGGGCTCTCACGGTAAATGTCGACCGATGGCAGGCGGCTCAACGCATACAGCCGATAGTCAACGACCCGCGCCCAACTCGCCAGGCCCGGGAGCCGGGATTCCAGCGCTACACGCCCACCCAGGGTACGCCGGCTGTCGACCAGCGCCACCTGCATCCCACGCGCGCCAAGCACCCGCGCGCACTCCAGCCCCGCGGGGCCGGCGCCCACCACCAGGACAAGGCCGGGCTGACGGACTTGATGGAGGTTCTCCGGGTGCCAGCCGCGCCGCCATTCCTCGCCCATGGTGGGGTTCTGCGTACAGCGCACAGGCGTACTGGTGTGGTCACCACTCACGCAAATATTGCAGCCAATACACTCACGGATCTCGTCCGCACGCCCCTCTTGGATCTTTCGCGGCAGAAACGGATCGGCAATCGACGGACGAGCCGCGCCGATCAGGTCGAGCACCCCGCGGCGTACCAGAGAGACCATGGTGTCCGGGGAGGTAAAGCGCCCGACGCCCACCACCGGCTTACTCGTAAGCGCCTTGAGCCCCAGCAGGAAGGCTTCCTGATAACCTTCCGCGGCGAAACGTGCCGTCATACTGTCGTTTGCCCAGTCGGCGACATTTACGTCCCATAGGTCCGGCAGGTCGGCCAGCCTCGAAAAAATCTCCGCCCCCTCGCCCTCGCGACATAGGCCGCCAGCCATCTGCTCATCCACGGCCAGACGCACCGCCACGGCGCAACGCCCTCCCACCGCATCGCGGGTGTCTTCAATCAGCTCTCGCAACAGGCGCACGCGATTCTCCAGCACACCACCGTACTCATCGGTGCGCCGGTTGTTACGCTGGGTCAGAAAATGAAAGGCCACGCTCAGGTCATGTCCGGCGTAGACGTAGATGATGTCGAACCCTGCCGCTTGCGCCCGTAATGCGGCAGCCCTGTGCAGGGCGCGCAGCTGACGGATATCGGCTAGGCTCATGGTCCGCGCCTGTACCGGGTCGTACCCGCGCACAGGTGTATTCGAGGGAGCCCAGGGGATTTCCCGGCTATAGCGATTGGGCGCCGCATAGCCGTTGAAGGCCAACTCCACACCGGCCAGCGAGCCGTATTGATGTACCTCTTCGCACATGCGCGCCAGGGCAGGAATGTCGCGTTCATCCCACAAACGCGCCTCAATGCAGGGAGAAAACTCGCTCAACGGGCTGATTTCGCACTCTTCGGTACAGACCACGCCCCACCCGCCCTCAGCTTTTATACCGCGCATGCGGGCCATGGCCGATGGATGTACATGCCCCATGCCATTGCAGTGCGGCACTTGATAAAAGCGGTTAGGAGCGCGAACGGGGCCGATGAGGACCGGTTCAAACAGAATGTCATAGCGTGAATCGCGCACAGGGATACTCCCGAACGGATACGTTCTTTGAAGACTGCTATAAGAAACTCGACGACAACTAACGGCTTTATAAATGAGGTGACAACCTACTCAGGCACTCACCCTGTTAAAGTCGAATCAACGTGACAGCTCAATAACAAGAACATCAAGATCCAGGCCCATTATTACGGCGAGACTTGAGGTGATTTGTTATTGGCATCGTTATATCGCCCTCCAGACACAAACAAAATCTGCTATTTTTTAAACAGAATGTCTATGTACTAGAGGGCAAAATCAGAAACGCCCTACAAAATAGTTGAGCCTTACTTTTCAGGCATCGGCATCGGAAACGGCATGACATTGCTCATGCCCCGTGCTTCGCTGATCTTCGGTGTACCCAGGCGCTCGACTTCATCGATGCGCACGATCGAGTGCATCGGCACAAAGCTGCGCACTACACCTTCGAACTGCGCCTTGAGCTTTTCCTCGCCCGGATCGACGACCAACTGGGTGCGCTCGCCAAAGACGAACTCTTCCACTTCCAGGAAGCCCCACAGATCACTTTGATAGATCTGCTTGGCGTACATCTCGAACACCTGGCCCTGGTTGAGGAAAATCACCTTGTAGATTGGAGCTTCACGTTTGGTCATGGTGGGCGAATAACACATCGGGGATATAAAAGAGGGCGCGAACTATAGCATGGCACCCGATGCACAGCGCTAGGAACCAATGGGCATGCCCCCTATAATGCGCGGTTCTTTACCACCAGTTGACGATTCCCATGGCCAAGAAGCTTTACATCGAAACCCACGGTTGCCAGATGAACGAGTACGACAGCTCGCGCATGGTAGACCTGCTGGGTGAACACCAGGCCCTGGAAGTCACCGCCCGCGCCGAAGATGCCGACGTGATCCTGCTCAATACCTGCTCGATCCGCGAACGGGCCCAGGACCGTGTGTACTCGCAGTTGGGTCGCTGGCGCGAATTGAAACTGGCCAACCCGGACATGGTGATCGCCGTCGGCGGTTGCGTGGCCAGTCAGGAAGGCGCTGCAATCCGCGATCGCGCGCCCTATGTCGACGTGGTTTTCGGCCCGCAGACCCTGCATCGCCTACCCGAGATGATCGACGCTGCGCGCACCAGCAAGCTGCCGCAGGTTGACGTGTCATTTCCTGAAATCGAAAAATTCGACCACTTGCCCGAGCCGCGCATCGACGGGCCCAGCGCCTATGTGTCGGTGATGGAAGGTTGCAGCAAGTACTGCACGTTCTGCGTGGTGCCCTACACCCGTGGCGAAGAAGTCAGCCGTCCATTTGACGATGTGCTGTCGGAAATCATCCACCTGGCCGAGAACGGCGTGCGCGAAGTGACCCTGCTGGGTCAGAACGTCAACGGTTATCGCGGCCAGACCCACGACGGGCGGCTGGCGGACCTTGCCGAACTGATCCGCGTGGTCGCGGCGGTGGACGGCATCGAGCGCATCCGCTACACCACTTCGCACCCGTTGGAGTTCTCCGACAGCCTGATCCAGGCCCACGCCGAAGTGCCGGAACTGGTCAAACACCTGCATTTGCCGGTGCAATCGGGCTCGGACCGCATTCTGGCGGCCATGAAGCGCAACCATACGGCCCTGGAATACAAATCCAAGCTGCGCAAATTGCGCGCAGCCGTACCGGGGATTTGCATAAGCTCGGACTTTATCGTCGGTTTCCCCGGCGAAACCGAGAAAGATTTCCAGCAAACCATGAAACTGATCGAAGACGTCGGCTTCGACTTCTCCTACTCGTTCGTCTACAGCCAACGCCCCGGCACCCCGGCGGCGGACCTGGTGGACGAAACCCCGGAGACCGTGAAAAAAGAACGCCTGAATGCCCTGCAACATCGCCTGAATCAGCAGGGCTTCGAGATCAGCCGACAAATGGTCGGTTCGATCCAGCGCATCCTGGTCACCGACTATTCCAAGAAAGACCCCGGCGAACTGCAAGGCCGCACCGAGAATAACCGGATCGTCAATTTCCGTTGTGATAATCCAACATTGATCGGTCAGTTTGCCGATGTGCACATCGATGCGGCGCAGCCGCATTCGTTGCGCGGCTCGCTGGTGCAATAAACGTGGGAGGGGGCTTGCCCCCGATGGCGGCGAATCAGACCACTCATTTATTGGCGACACACCGCTATCGGGGGCAAGCCCCCCACCCACATTGGAACCGTGCAACATTCCAATGACGTAAGTGCTTTCGTACCCGCGTCACTGGCGTTATCCTCTCTTTCACTTAAACAGCCAAAGGGCGGCTAAAAGCAACCTTGAACGCACCCATAGCAGAACCCCATCGTTTTCTCCTCGAGCCATTTGAGGCTCGCCGTTTCGCCAATCTGTGCGGACAGTTCGACGAGCACCTGCGTCTGATCGAACAACGCCTGAGCATCGAGATCCGCAACCGCGGCAATCAGTTCGAACTCATTGGCGACCCCCAGCACACCACGTCCGCAGAAAACCTGCTGCGCCGTCTCTACCGCGAGACGAAGGGCAGCGAGTTGTCACCGGAAACCGTGCACCTGTACCTGCAGGAGTCGGCCGTGGAAGACCTGGCCAACAACCCTGTAGCCGAAGCCAGCGTGGCCCTGCGTACCAAGAAAGGCATGATTCGCCCACGCGGCTTGAATCAGCAGCGCTACGTCAAGGAAATCCTCGGCAACGACATCAACTTCGGCATCGGCCCGGCCGGTACCGGCAAGACCTACCTGGCCGTGGCCTGCGCGGTGGATGCTCTGGAACGCGAGCAAGTACGCCGCATTCTGCTGGTACGCCCAGCGGTCGAGGCCGGTGAAAAGCTCGGCTTCCTGCCCGGTGACCTGGCCCAGAAGATCGACCCCTACCTGCGCCCGCTCTACGACGCGCTCTACGAGATGCTCGGCTTCGAGTACGTGGCCAAGCTGATCGAGCGCCAGGTGATCGAGATCGCTCCGCTGGCCTACATGCGCGGCCGTACCTTGAACAACAGTTTCATCATCCTCGACGAAAGCCAGAACACTACCGTCGAGCAGATGAAGATGTTCCTCACCCGTATCGGTTTCGGCTCCACGGCCGTGATTACCGGCGACGTCACCCAGGTCGACCTGCCCAAGGGCACCAAGTCCGGCCTCGCCCAGGTGATCGAGGTACTCAAGGACGTTCCGGGTATCAGCTTCACGCACTTTATGCCCAAGGACGTGGTGCGCCACCCGCTGGTGCAGCGCATTGTCGAAGCCTACGAGCGCTTCGACCATCGCGATGGTGCCCCGGCCAAGGACGTTCGCGGCGATGCTTGAACTGGATCTGCAGTTGGCTACCGACGCGCCAGCCCCCAGCGAGGAGCAGTTTCGCCAATGGTGTGCACTGGCACTGCGCCAGCGCAGCGCCGACTCGGAACTGACCATCCGTCTGGTGGGCGAGGCCGAGGGCCGCGAGCTGAATCACACCTGGCGCCACAAGGACTACGCGACCAACGTGTTGTCCTTCCCCGCCGATGTTCCCGACGAGTTGCTGGACATTCCATTGCTGGGCGACCTGGTGATCTGCGTCGAAGTCGTCGAGCGTGAAGCCAGGGAACAAGGCAAGGAACTTGAGGCGCATTGGGCCCATCTAGTCATCCACGGCTGCTTGCATCTCTTGGGTTACGACCATATAGACGATGACGAAGCCGAGGAAATGGAAGCACTGGAACGAACGTTGCTTGCGCAATTGGGTCATCCCGACCCTTATGCCGATGACGAAGCTTAAAAAACACTCAACTGTAACAACAAAGGATTCAGAGTAATCGCTATGAGCGAAGACCGATCGAGCAACGGGCAGAAGTCATGGCTGGGTAAACTGACCCAGGCTTTTGCCCACGAGCCGAAAAACCGCCAGGAGCTGCTGGAGCTGCTGCGCGAGGCCCATCAGAACAAGTTGCTGGACAGCGAAGCGCTGGCCATCGTCGAAGGCGCCATCCAGGTGGCTGACCTGCAGGTCCGGGACATCATGGTCCCGCGTTCGCAGATGATCAGCATCAAGGCGACCCAGACCCCACGGGAGTTCCTCCCGGCCGTGATCGACTCGGCGCACTCGCGCTACCCGGTGATCGGCGAAAGCCATGACGACGTCATGGGCGTGCTGCTGGCCAAGGATCTGCTACCGCTGATCCTCAAAGAGAACGGCGACAGCTTCAACATCAAGGATCTGCTGCGCCCGGCCACCTTCGTGCCCGAGTCCAAGCGCCTGAACGTGCTGCTGCGCGAATTCCGCGCCAACCACAACCACATGGCCATCGTGATTGACGAATACGGCGGCGTGGCGGGCCTGGTGACCATCGAAGACGTACTGGAACAGATCGTCGGCGACATCGAAGACGAACACGACGTCGAAGAAGACAGCTACATCAAGCCCCTGCCCAGCGGCGACTTCCTGATCAAGGCGTTGACGCCGATCGAGAACTTCAACGAGTTCTTTGACAGCGAATTCTCCGACGACGAGTTCGACACAGTGGGCGGTTTGGTGATGAGCGCGTTTGGCCACCTGCCCAAGCGCAACGAAACCACCGAAATCGGCGCCTATCGCTTCCGCATCCTGAATGCCGACAGCCGTCGTATCCACTTGATTCGCCTGACACCTATCGCCCGCTAAGGACTGACATGCGCCGTCTTATCGCACCCGGCTGGCCCGGTAACCTGCTGGCCGTGGTGGCCGGCGCCATCACTACCCTGGCGCTGGCGCCGTTCGATTTGTGGCCATTTGCGCTGGTGGCCGTCGGGCTGTTCTATATCGGCCTGCGAGAGCTGACACCGCGCCAGGCCTTGGGGCGTGGCTGGTGCTTCGGTTTCGGCCTGTTCGGTGCCGGCACCAGCTGGATCTACTACAGCATCCACCACTTCGGCGGCGCTTCGGTGCTGCTGGCGGGGTTCCTGATGCTATTGTTCACGGCCGCCATTGCCTGGTTCTTCGCCCTGCCCGCCTGGCTGTGGGCACGCTGGCTACGCCGCAACGAAGCGCCGCTGGCGGACGCCCTGACATTCGCAGCGCTATGGGTGGGTCAAGAGGCCTTTCGCGGCTGGTTCCTCACCGGTTTCCCGTGGCTCTATTCCGGCTACAGTCAACTCGATGGCCCACTGGCAGGGCTGGCCCCGCTCGGCGGGATGTGGCTGATTTCCTTTGCCCTGGCGCTCACGGCTGCCGTGCTGTGCAACCTGCCGCGCCTGCTGGCCGCCAAACGCAATGGCTTTGTCGCCGCGGGCCTGGTGCTGCTGGTCGCGCCATGGGGCATCGGGCTGGCGCTCAAACATCATGCCTGGACCGAGCCATCCGGCGCTCCGTTGAAGGTGGCCGCGATCCAGGGCAACATCGAACAGAGCATGAAGTGGGACCCGCAGCAGCTCAATGCGCAATTGGCGCTGTACCGCGACATGAGTTTCAGCTCCAAGCCTGTGGACCTGCTGGTCTGGCCCGAAACAGCGGTGCCGGTGCTCAAGGAGTCGGTGGAGGGTTACCTGGGGATGATGGGGCGGTTCGCGGCCGACCGGCATACCGCGCTGATTACCGGCGTGCCGATTCGTCAGGAAGTGCACCACCAGAAGCGTTACTTCAACGGCATCACCGTAGTGGGCGAAGGCGACGGCACCTACCTGAAGCAAAAACTGGTGCCTTTCGGTGAGTACGTACCGTTGCAGGACATATTGCGCGGGCTGATTGCGTTCTTCGACCTGCCGATGTCGGACTTTGCCCGTGGCCCCTCCGACCAGGCCATGCTGCAAGCCAAGGGTTATCAGATCGCCCCGTTCATCTGCTACGAAGTGGTTTACCCCGAGTTTGCCGCAGGCCTTTCAGCCCAGAGCGACCTGTTGCTGACCATTAGCAACGACACCTGGTTCGGGCGCTCCATCGGCCCTCTGCAACACCTGCAAATGGCGCAGATGCGTGCGCTGGAAGCGGGGCGCTGGATGATCCGCGCCACCAACAACGGCGTGACCGGGCTGATCAACCCGTTCGGACAGATCACCGTGCAGATCCCGCAGTTCGAACGCGGCATCCTGTACGGCGAAGTGGTGCCCATGCATAACCTGACGCCGTACCTGCAATGGCGTTCGTGGCCGTTGATCATCGTGTGTCTGGGGCTGTTTGGCTGGGCGCTGCTGGCGGGCCGCCTGTCGAAAATCGGCTGACAAGAGCCCTACCCGCAGGCAGGGCTTTCTCCGAGGAGAAAGCCCTTGCACCTACCTTAGCGTCATGGCGATTCTGCCGGTGATTGCCATGCCCGACCCAGCCAGTTTCACGCGCCGCCCGTAATAATCCATGTGACCGTCGACAACGGCCAGCATATGGCCGGGGGTATACATCGAGCCCGTTCCGCCCTTTCGTAGCTCGCGCATCGACGCGGCGACCATCTGGTGCTTCAGCCCCAACCGTCGTAATGCCTCACCTGGATAATCACCTGAACTGAGCATTTGCAGCGCCGAGGCAAAGGTTTCACTGCTGCGCTCGTAAAACTTGTCGAGCTGCATGCGTTTGGCGCTGACCGCATATAAAAACTGGGCGTTAACCAGCACATCATTGGAACCGTCGCCTATAAATCCCGAAGCGGCGGCAGCCTGCCGAATTTCGTCATGAGTAATGAAGAGCTTATAGCCGTCCCTCATCCTCACATTGAACCCATCAGCCGTTGCCTCTATTTTTTTATAGATATGATGAGGGTTGTGGCCAAACTTCATCATGGCCAGTTTAATCGCCGAAATAACCACTGAATTTCCACTGCCGCCCTGGTAGAAATCGCGGAAGATATTCGTCGGGATAACGCTGGGTGAATCCGCATCGCCCTTGATCAATGAATTGCCGGGCTCTGCTCCGTTGTCGAGACTGGCATACGCCTGGTTTGCGGACGGTCTATCAAGAGGCGACCGGTACGATGAATAGGTGTTTTCGTTACTGTTGCGCTGGGCGGTGACAGGCTGACCGTAACGCCCCTCGTAAAAACTGTTAGCGACTCTGGACACGCTCATCAGCAGTATTCCTTACTTACTTGATTGGTTTAGATCAGTTTGGCGCCATAACGCCAATGAAAGTCCTTATAGACGCTGGTCTTGGTGCCCCACATATCAAGCGCGCCATCGACTACCGCCATTTGGTGCGGCCCATTGCAGAGAACTCCGATGGCACCCTCGGCCAGTTCCCTCACGGTGGTAGGCGCCATATGCGCCCGCAATCCCAGGCGAATAAGCCCCTCGCCCGCAAGCTCTCCATCGGCGAGCGTCACCATGGCATCCTCGAAGCTCTCTTCGGCGTTTCCGTCATTGTTTTCAAGCTGCGCTCGTTTGGCACTGACGGCGTATAGAAACTGCGCATTGATAAGAACATCTTCCGAGTGACCCGGCCTAAGTCCGGCACCTTCTTGAGCCTCTTCCAATTCCTCAAAGGAAATATGCAACTTGAAAGAGTCCCGCATGGTGACTTCAAAACCGTCCTTAACTTCGGTGATTTGCTTGTAGATGCCATGAGGGTTATGGCCGAACTTAGCCATGGCGGCCTTGATTGCACTGACGGTGACGCAGTTACCCACCCCTTCCTGAGAGAACGCCCCCCAAATATGGGTCGGTTTTATGCCGGCATTCTCCGCGTTGCCCCGGATAAATTTTCGATGCGGCGTCTCGGGAACATCTGAACCCGAATCTACGCCGAGCGCCGAGCGTTCCAATGGCGGGCTATGGGGCTGAAGCACTGATCGTGTTTGATCAGGAATCAACTTAGTAGCGGGTAATGTCCTGTGCTGCTGCCCACCCATACGTGCGGACAGCGTAGTGATCATGTTATTTAACTCGCGCAACATTTCAGTGATCGCGGAGAACGAAGCCTGGGCATGGGGGGCCGCACTTTTGGCTGCTGCGCCATCGGGGCGTGCAGCCCTGTCGAACGCCCCTGCCCCGTGCGGCCTTTCAGGCGCAGCACCCACATAACTTTTATGCACCTCAGCCTGATAACGCCCGTAGTAACCATTTACGGGGCTGGCAACCGAATGACTCATACCTCTTTCTCCCTGGTTTTCATTAACAGCCACGGCCAGCCAAGACTAACCGGCGCTCATCAACAGATAGCCCTAATAACCCTTGAAATATCTTCCATCAGAGGCTCAGTAATTATGTTGCCGTACCTTTCTTTCACGAGGACCTTTGGCCAATTCAGTGGTGCTGATCGCGTCGCGCAATCCAAGCGCCGCCAGAATTTCATGTTTGTTCGTATTAAATGGCGTGAGCGCTAATACACCGGCATAGGTGCGCATTTTCGGAATTTTTTCAGCAGATGAGCGCGTCCAAGGTTCATTGTCCGCGAAGTGCTTCGCTTGCTCAGTCAAATAGATACGCTTGCACAGAACCCCAAATAAAAACGAAGCATCGTTCACCATGCCTTCATCGAAGCCCACAAACCCACAGGCCTTGGACGCCAAGTGCAACTCTTTATGAGTGATATTTAACGCGACACCATCTTTCATAATAATGTCGTACCCGCCAGGCACGGCCGTTACTTTTTCCAGGACACTGTCCACACTCTGGCCATACTTCGACATGGCCAACTTAATGACTTCCAAATAAGGAACACGGCTGTCATGGCCCAACCACGGGTACGGCTTGTATTGCCAGGACACCCCCGCTTTCAGATCATCCGGTTTTTGCCCCTTGGGTTTTCCAGACAACTCCACCGCCCAATCGTCTTCATTGATCACTTCGCTCCATATCCGCCGCCATTCATAATCCTCAAGTGCAACGCCTGCGCCGCCATGCTTGCCATCAGCGAAGTCCAGTGCATCAAACGGATCAAGCTCCTCGTCAGCCACAGGCAAGCGGTCTACGAGGAGCCTGACCTTGATATCAACTGCTGGCAGCGCTTCGAGTTCACGCGGTTTGAGCGGGATAATCGAGGGTGGCTTGGGCGCTACGTCGGTCGCGGGCGCCGGCAATATCGCGTCGGCATCCAAAAACTGTTTCAAGCTGTCGGTGACGTTTTTCAATAACAAAAGCAACGTCGTCAGCGTTTGACCTAATTGCGCGTCGTCCTGTTTTAAAGGGCCAAGAACGTTAGGGCTGTAAGCCGTGAAATGCTCACCTCGTTTCGCTGACAAGTTTCCCGCTCCAGATGTAGCAGGAGCCTCTTCACCGGCAAAGGCATTACCCAACCGGCTTACTCGGTGAGTATTTGCTGTTGATAATATATTCACACAACTCCGCCTCTCTAGGTCAATTAGCACATAGTTCACCACGGAAACACCTACGACAACTTAACGCACGAGGGGAGCGATTAATTTATCCCACAAGTTTAATTTGTCGCACTGCGCAGCGTCAGTGTTCGCACAGACTAGTGGCAGCCAACTTCTTAAAAATTCCACCTTATCAACGCACAAAAAATTACGGCACGCAGCGAACCCGCACAAGCAAAAATAACTTATTCACACAACAACTTTTAATTGACCGCGAATTAATTGAAAATTTACGCAACCAAAAAATTACGAACCCCCATAAACAATCAATCAACACAACAACAAAAAGTTATTCATTTATATTCATCACTCAGCATCTTAGGTACTGCGCGCACTAGGATGTACTACATATCCTACAAGCAAGAATGCGCCTGACCGCTTGCGCCATAAGGCCAGTTAGAACATTGCGTTCATACCGAAAACTGACCTTCTCTAAATCCGCCCAACGGCTGATTTCTTATGACGCAATTCAGCGATAAAACAATCGATACCCCACCTGCCCGACCGCTTCGTTAATCAACTGCCCGCTCTGCCACACCGATTTGAATTCCGGCATCCAACCGCCCAGAGGACGGGCATTGTCCACCCCCAAAAAACCGACCGGGGCCGGTACGACGGTGAAACCGGCCTTTTCAAAACTCCAGACCGATCGCGGCATATGCCAGGCCTGGGTGACCACGACCACGCGCTTGATACCCTCGGGCAATAGAATCTCGGCGCTCATCTGCGCGTTCTCCCAAGTGGTACGGCTGCGTTCTTCCTTCCAGCGCACCGTGACGCCAAAGTCATCCTGCATCGACACCGCCATCAACTGCGCTTCGCTGGGGGGCGTGCCGTAATGCAGGCCACCGGTAGTCAGTACCGGCAACCCCGACGCCTTGGCCAAGCGCGCGGCGTAACGCTGGCGTTCCAGCCCGATGCCCGTAGGCTGATCGGCGCCCCACGCGGGATCGCCTCGCTCACGCCCGGAACCCAACACTACGATGGCGTCGGCGCGTTGGGCCAGGGTTGACCAGTCCTCACGAGCCAATGGCGGCTCGGTCTCAAGCGCACGGGCGCCCCACTCCACCATCACGGGCAGGCTGATCAACCACATACCGCCCAGGCCCAGGGCAAAGCAGCAGCCGGCCAACTTCGGGCGGCTACGGCGAAACCACCAGGCAAGCGCCAGCAGCAGCAAGAGAATGCCGGGCGGCAGGAGCAGTTGTTTGATGAAATAACGAATAGGCATCGGGCATCTCCACAGATGCCCGAAGCCTAAGGTGTAACGGGGTCTAGCGACAATCTAGAAAGTTGCACGTTTAAATGGTGCTGTTCAGGGGGGAGCGAACTACTTGCAGCGGGCGGACCGGAATCTCTCCGGGCCACGACCGGCCGGCAAATCCTTGAGCCACACCACCTTGGCAGACTGCGTGGGCTCCTTGACTGGCGGGGTTGCCGCCATGGGAGGCGCACTGCACTTGTTGCGTTCCAGATAAGCCTTGATCAGTTCCAATTCCGCGCGGCTCAAACCGCGCAGCTCCAACTCCACAGGCCGCTCATCACGCAATCGGCCCGCAGTTCTCGCTGCATCCAATGCACGACCCAATCGGTCGATAAGTCCTTCGTAGATTTCCGGTTTCGTTGCGATTCGCTGCGATTCAACCATCCCCTCACCTCATTGAAGAAAGACTTGCTCCCCAATAAACAGCGTAGCCCCCGTAGCTGCGCCTGCCCGGCGCCGCGACAGACGGCCTTGGCCGCGCAATCAGGGTTTCCCTCGATAGAGTGGGGTCATGTATGCTACGGCGCTTCCTGTAACTCCACTTCCCGCAGGGTTTGGGCACGGATGCGGCGCTTTTGGGTGTCGATCTACCCGGACAATGCACCGAAGAGGATTAGGCCACCCCTATTCAGTTCAAAAAGTAGCCATGCACGAACAATATCAGCCCCGTGAAATAGAAAATGCCGCCCAAGCCTTCTGGGACGAGCAGAAGTCCTTTGAAGTCAGTGAACAGCCAGGCAAGGAGACCTTCTACTGCCTGTCGATGTTCCCTTACCCCAGCGGCAAGCTACACATGGGGCATGTGCGTAACTACACCATCGGCGACGTGATTTCCCGTTACCAGCGCATGCAAGGTAAAAACGTCCTGCAACCCATGGGTTGGGACGCCTTTGGCATGCCGGCGGAAAACGCCGCGATGAAAAACAATGTAGCGCCCGCCAAGTGGACCTACGAAAACATCGCCTATATGAAGACCCAGCTGCGCAGCCTGGGCCTGGCCGTGGACTGGTCCCGTGAAGTGACCACCTGCAAGCCGGACTACTACCGCTGGGAACAATGGCTGTTCACGCGCCTGTTCGAAAAAGGTGTGATCTACAAAAAAAGCGGCACCGTGAACTGGGACCCGGTCGACCAGACCGTACTGGCCAACGAGCAGGTGATCGACGGTCGCGGCTGGCGTTCCGGCGCGCTGATCGAAAAGCGCGAAATCCCGATGTACTACTTCAAGATCACCGCCTACGCCGATGAGCTGTTGTCGAGCCTGGATGATCTGCCGGGCTGGCCGGAACAGGTCAAGACCATGCAGCGCAACTGGATCGGCAAATCCAAGGGCATGGAAGTGCAGTTCCCGTACAACGTCGACTCCATCGGCGAAGCGGGCACCCTCAAAGTGTTCACCACCCGTCCCGACACCCTGATGGGCGCGACCTACGTCGCCGTGGCCGCCGAACATCCGCTGGCCACCCAGGCCGCACAGAATAACCCTGAGCTGCAGGCATTCATCGCCGAATGCAAAGGCGGTAGCGTGGCCGAAGCCGACGTCGCCACCCAGGAGAAGAAAGGCCTGCCGACCGGATTGTTCGTCGAGCACCCGCTGACCGGCGAGAAGTTGCCGGTGTGGGTCGCCAACTACGTGCTGATGCACTACGGCGATGGCGCGGTAATGGCCGTGCCGGCGCACGATGAGCGCGATTTCGAATTTGCGACCCAGTACAACCTGCCGATCAAAACCGTAGTGCGCACCAGCTCGGGCGACAGCAACCCGGCACCATGGCAAGACGCGTACGGCGAGCACGGCACCCTGATCAACTCCGGCGAATTCGACGGCCTGGACTTCGCCGGCGCCTTCGACGCCATCGAAGTGGCGCTGATCAAGAAAAACCTCGGCGCTTCACGCACCCAGTTCCGCCTGCGCGACTGGGGCATCAGCCGTCAGCGCTACTGGGGCTGCCCGATCCCGATCATCCACTGCGCCAGCTGCGGCGACGTGCCGGTGCCCGAAGATCAACTGCCTGTGGTGCTGCCGGAAGACGTGGTGCCGGACGGCGCCGGTTCGCCCCTGGCGCGCATGCCCGAGTTCTATGAGTGCAGCTGCCCGAAATGCGGCCAGCCGGCCAAGCGTGAAACCGACACCATGGACACCTTCGTCGAGTCCTCGTGGTACTACGCGCGCTACGCCTCGCCTCACTACGAAGGCGGCCTGGTAGAAAAAACCGCAGCCGACCATTGGTTGCCGGTTGACCAGTATATCGGCGGTATCGAACACGCCATTCTTCACCTGCTGTACGCGCGCTTCTTCCACAAGCTGATGCGCGACGAAGGCCTGGTCACGTCCAACGAGCCGTTCAAGAACCTGCTGACACAAGGCATGGTAATCGCCGAGACCTACTATCGCCGCGAAGCCAATGGCGCTTACACCTGGTTCAACCCGGCAGATGTAGAGCTGGAACGCGACAGCAAAGCCAAAGTCATCAGCGCCAAGCTGATCGCCGACGGCCTGCCGGTGGAAATCGGCGGCACCGAGAAGATGGCCAAATCGAAGAACAACGGCGTCGACCCGCAGTCGATGATCGACCAATTCGGCGCCGATACCTGCCGTCTGTTCATGATGTTCGCCTCGCCGCCCGACATGAGCGCCGAGTGGTCCGACTCCGGCGTGGAAGGCTCGCATCGCTTCCTCAAACGCGTCTGGCGTCTGGCCCATGCCCATGTCAGCCAGGGTCTGCCGGCCAAGCTGGACGTGGCCGCGCTGAACGACGAGCAGAAAGCCATTCGCCGCAGCATCCACCTGGCCATCAAGCAAGCCAGCCAGGACGTGGGCCAGAACCACAAGTTCAACACCGCCATCGCCCAGGTGATGACGCTGATGAACGTGCTGGAAAAAGCCCCGCAGGCTACCGAGCAGGATCGCGCGCTGGTACAGGAAGGCCTGGAAACGGTCACCCTGCTGCTGGCCCCGATCACGCCGCATATCAGTCACGAACTGTGGAACCGCCTGGGTCACAGCGACGCGGTCATCGATGCGCGCTGGCCGGTACAGGATGACAGCGCCCTGGTGCAGGACACGTTGCAATTGGTCATCCAAGTCAACGGCAAACTGCGTGGTCAGATCGACATGCCAGCCAGCGCCAGCCGCGAAGAAGTCGAAGCGGCTGCGCGCAGCAACGAGAACGTGCTGCGCTTTACCGAAGGCCTGACGATCCGCAAAGTGATCGTTGTGCCAGGCAAACTGGTCAATATCGTCGCCAGCTAATCGGATCGGGCGCAGGGCTTGAGCCCTGCGCCGAACTAAACCTTCAGGGCCGCGATAAGGCCCGCCTGGTTTCAAGGGGAGCAACAAAATGATCAAACGCAACTTGCTGGTTATGGGCCTTGCCGTGCTGCTGAGCGCTTGCGGCTTCCAGCTGCGCGGCACGGGCACCAATGACCTGTCCATCAAAGAATTGGACGTCAGCGCCCGTAACGCTTATGGCGAAACCGTGACGCAACTGCGTCAGGTCCTGGAAAACAGCGGCGTACATGTCTACACCGGCGCGCCCTACAAGCTGGTACTGGTGGACGAGAAAGAAACCCAACGTAACCTGAGCTACGCCAGCGCAGGCCGTGCATCGGACATCGAACTGAGCAGCGTGCTCAGCTTTGAGGTGCAGGGCCGTGATCACCTGCCGTTGATGGGTGACAAGATTCAGATCCAGAAGGTAGTGAGCCACGACGGTAACAACCTGGTGGGTTCGGATTCGGAAGTCATTCAAGTGCGCAAGGAAATGCGTCGCGACCTGGTTCAACGCATGATGTTGCGCCTGCAACTGCTCACACCTGAGCAGCTGGAAGTGCTGCAACGCACCGCTGACGACAAGGCCAAGGCAGAAGCCGACGCGCTTAAAGCGGCACAAGAGTACGAAGACAACACGCCGAAACAATCGCCTGTCGAAGTACCGGTACCGGTTGAGTAAGCCAAATGGGGCGCCCCAGGCGCCCCGTTCGCCCTGCCTATGAAACTCGCTCCCGCCCAACTCGCCAAACACCTGCAAGGTGGCCTCGCGCCCGTCTACATTGTCAGCGGTGACGACCCGCTGCTGTGCCAGGAAGCCGCCGACGCCATTCGCACGGCTGCCCGCCAGCAAGGTTTCGATGAGCGCCAGGTCTTCAGCGCGGATGCCAGCTTCGACTGGGGCACCTTGCTGCAAGCCGGTGCGAGCATGTCGCTGTTCGCCGAAAAACGCCTGCTGGAACTGCGCCTGCCTTCAGGCAAGCCCGGCGACAAAGGCGCTGCGGCCCTGATGGAATACTGCGCACGCCCCGCCGAAGATACGGTGTTGCTGATCAGCCTGCCCAAACTCGACGGCAGTGCGCAGAAAACCAAATGGGGCAAGGCGCTGGTGGAAGGCGCGCAGACCCAGTTCATCCAGATCTGGCCGGTGGACAGTAACCAATTGCCGCAGTGGATTCGTCAGCGCCTGTCCCAATCGGGCCTGGCGGCGACTCAAGACGCGGTCGAGCTGATCGCTGCCCGGGTTGAAGGCAACTTGCTTGCCGCCGCCCAGGAAATCGAGAAGCTCAAGCTGATGGCCGAAGACGGGCAGATCACCGTCGAAACCGTCCAGGGCGCCGTGGCCGATAGCGCGCGCTTTGATGTGTTCGGGCTGGTGGATGCGATTCTCAACGGCGAACCTGCCCATGCCCTGCGCATGCTCGAAGGGCTGCGCGGCGAGGGGGTGGAGCCGCCGGTGATTCTCTGGGCCCTGGCCCGTGAGTTGCGGGTACTGGCCAATATTTCCCTGCAATACAGCCAAGGTACGCCGCTGGACAAATGTTTCAGCCAGGCACGACCACCGGTATGGGACAAACGCAAACCCCTGATGAGCAAAGCCCTGCAACGGCATTCGGCGCAACGCTGGGCGCAGCTTCTGCTCGAAGCACAGCGCATCGATGCGCAAATCAAGGGACAAGCGGCCGGTTCGCCGTGGATGAGCCTGAGTCGCTTGGCGCTGCTGATGTCCGGGCAACGCCTGACACTCCCCGCCGAATAGCCCTCCCATCTGTTGACCGCGTTAACATTTCAAAAACCTTGTCGGGCTTTACAGCGGCCAAACTTCGGCAGATGATTTGCGCCGTTGTAACCACCTACCGAGAGTACCGACCATGAGCAAAAAGCCATCCAAGCATGGCCCCAACAAGGCCAAATCCATCATCGCCCAGCCACTGTTCCGCAGCCGTCAGGAACGCGCCGGCAAGGGCAAAGGCAGCTACCGCCGCGAAGCCTTCCAGTCTAATAGCTGGGAGGCTTCTTACTTTCTGGCTGCCTGAAGGCAAGCGCCCCTCTGGCATGATAAGGTCTGCACCTGATTTGTAATCCCTGGACCTGTGCATGCCCTCTAGCCTTTCCCGTCGTTGGCACCTGCGCCAATTGATCGCTGCCTCCAGCCTCATTCTGCTCGTCGCCTGCGCGGAAAAACCTACCGCCGCCGACGCCCAGCCCTTGCAGACGCTTCAGCCCGCCCCTGTGGTAGCGCCCGCCGTTGTGGCTCCGCTGGCCGTGGACAACCTGGATATCCAACCGACCCAGACCTTCGCCGAATGGCAGGCTGGCTTCCGTGCAGAGGCGCTAAAGGCCGGTATCACCCCCGCTGTTTTCGATACTGCCTTTGCCAACGTCACGCCTGATATGGCGGTGATTCGCGCCGACCGCAGCCAGCCGGAATTTTCTCGCCCGGTGTGGGAATACCTCGACGGCGCCCTGTCACCGGTGCGCGTGCGCAATGGCCAGGCGTTGCTGATCAAGTACGCCGATATTCTGCAACGCATCGAGCAACGCTACGGTGTCGACCGTCAGGCGCTGGTCTCGGTGTGGGGCATGGAGAGCAACTTCGGCCAGTTCCAGGGTAACAACTCGGTGATCCGCTCCCTGGCGACCCTGGCCTACGAAGGCCGCCGACCGGCGTTTGCCCAGGCACAATTGCTGGCGGCCCTGCAGATCATCCAGCATGGCGATATCGCAGCCGACCAGATGAAAGGCTCCTGGGCCGGGGCCATGGGCCAGACCCAGTTCATTCCCACCACCTACAACACCCACGCCGTGGACTTCGACGGCGACGGTCGCCGGGATATCTGGAACAGCCCGGCCGACGCCCTCGCCTCCACCGCGCACTACCTGCAAAGCTCCGGATGGCAGAAAGGCCAGCCGTGGGGCTTTGAGGTCAAACAACTGCCAAGCAACTTCGATTACGCCCTGGCCGATGGCGGCACGCGCAAGACCGTTGGCGAATGGCTGAAACTGGGCCTCCAGTTGCCGCCGGGCGCCAGCATGCCGCCCAACGTCGATCAACTGTCCGCCGCCCTGCTGCTACCTGCGGGCTACCGTGGGCCGGCGTTCCTGGTGCTGGACAACTTCCGCGCCATCCTCAAGTACAACAACTCGTCGTCTTATGCACTGGCGGTTGGCCTGCTGTCCGAACGGTTCGGCGGTGGCGGTGTGATTCGTGGCGATTGGCCCAAGGATGAACTGCCCCTGAGCCGTTCACAGCGCATTGAGCTGCAAACGGTACTCAGCGCTAAAGGCTACGACGCGGGCAACCCGGACGGCATCATCGGCGCCAATACCCGCAAGGCCATTCGCGCGGCGCAACAGGCACTGGGCTGGCCGGCGGATGGGTATCCGACGGTGAAGTTGCTGGAGTCGCTGCAAAACCGCTAGATCGGCTGATGGCGGCTAATGAAGTGCGCCCCAAAAGTTGGACACCTATCCAACTCTTGGGGCTTTTTCATGAGCAAGTACACGACGCAGTTCAAGCTTTCCGCCATTACCGCTTTTCTTGAACGAGGCCGGGGTTTTCGCCGTATCGCCGCTCAATTTCAAATGGACCCCACCTTGCTTCGCCGTTGGGTGGAGGCTTACCGGCTGCACGGTGAGGCCAGCCTGAGCAGTGCCGGTG